>JAMOMJ010000230.1 GCA_027067135.1 Cyclobacteriaceae bacterium | reverse complement strand
CAGAGCAATATCAGCAAACTGCTACCGTGGAATTATGCCAAGACTGAACCGGTCGTGTGATTGGGACACCGCTTACGAGCAGGCCTTATTGAGAAACATATAACGGCACAAAATCGCAACCGGTCCAAGTTCTTTAATTCAGGCACTTTTGAACATTTTTTGTGAAGCTTCGATCCTAACTGCTTAACAAGGTAAACCCAAAGTTAAACAGTTTATTTCAAGGCAGGCTTTAAACAGTTCAATTTTTGCGTGGGTTTCTACTAAGGATGTTGTCAACAGAACAACCTTCACGAGCAAGTCTATAAGTTGTACTTCTTGCTAACTTAAATTTCGGGTAGTCCTTCTTCAATCGATCATATAAATGGAGCGTATAAATTTCCTCACCATGGTAATCGAAAAAACGCGTGTTATAACGGTTAAGTAAATTTTCTGAGCATGTAACTAGTCTTAGATTTCCTTCTATGTAATGTCCCTCATTATCGATACGATCAATTTCAACACCCAGATAATTAGGGTGTGGAAATTCCGCAAGCATATATCTTATAAATTGTTCTCGCTTCATCAAACAGCGAATACCTCTAGCTCCATAGTTTTTTGCCATTGGGCTTGAAAAGTTTTCACATCGTTGATAGATGGCATCATAACGCTCACCTAAAACCTTTGCTCTTGGATCACCTCCATATTTTACACTTCGTTGACAACGACAATTGGTTGTTTTCTTAGACATGATATTACTTACATCAATATTCCGCCGTCCACTACATGAAGGGCAAAAAGTTAGAATTACAAGGTAGCCTTTTTCATTCCGATGAACTTCCCCATCGAGTATCAAAGTTCCTATATCGAAAGCTTTTAATTCCTGCGTTCTTTTTACCAAATCAACTGCCATTCGATGCTTATTTCCAGCTTGAAACTGGCCGCTGTGTTTTACTTTTTTGCGCACATACTCTATCCTCCAACCTTTAACTCTGAAGCTCTGATCACCTATTGTATAATTTTCAATTTTTTTATTAAAGAGAGGCGATCAATTTTACGGCCTTTGCCTGAAACCTTTTCATGCCAAATAGGTCTGGGTCGCTGTCTTTTAAGGCCATAAACCTGCCTAGGTCCATACTCATGGTACTGGCTGCTGTACTAGCGTGTATATCACCTCCAGCAAGGTATATGTCTAGCATAGTTCGTTCGTTGGCCATCCATGCAGCTATACGTAATTCTGCTTGTGATAAATCTGCTTCGATAATTTTCCAACCGGGTGGGGCTTTGAATATCCTACGGAACGCCTTAACCACTTCCTTCATTGAACCCTTGCCCCGCTTAGGGAAGTTCTGTGCGTTAGGGTCAGAACTGGCACTCCTGCCTGTTACGGTTCTGTATAGTAGGAATGAGGGGTGTATTTTACCATCTAATATGTATTTGAAAAAGCCAGTGGCCGCCTCCACGAAACCTTCTATATCTGTGTACTCTGGTGCGCCTACGTAGGTTGACCGCATCTTGGTTAGCCTTTGGTAATCCATAAGCTGGCCTACGAACGGCTCGTGGTCAAAGTAGGGTAAGTGATCTTTAGCGCTTGTGCTGGCAATACGGTCTTTAGGCTCCAGCCGCATAGTGCCCTTAGTGAACACCTTGGGCTTAAACCCAAACCCTTTTTTAGTGAATAGAATATCTCTCACAAAGTCAGGCCTAGAGAATTTCAGTTCTTTGCCCATATCAAGATGCTCTCGCCGTATAGATGCGGGCACTTGTCGTATGAGGTTTTCGTACTCTTGCAGCTCTCGTTGATCGAGTGCAGTCTGTAACTCTACTAGTGCTTCCTCGTCAATGTCGATACCCTGTATCTCCACTAACAAACCTCACAAATAAATACCAAATGTAACATTTTTTGTACAATAAAAATTGTACTTTCGCTATTTTCTCGCAGTACAATAGGGTAATGCCATTCCCAAAACATACTCATTACTCCTAACTAATAATAGATTAGCTTAATCCATAGAGCTGATTAAACGGGAATACATATTTTGAGTTTTTCAACGATGGAAATTCACATACTTCCTTACCGTATTGCTTCCTTAGTTTGAGTGCTAAATCTATCTTTGATTTTGAAATACCCAACACCCAATTTTCAGGCTCATTATGACCTGCACGAGTTCTGAGAATTTCCAACCCATTTGGATTTCTAAATCGAGCATGCAAATAGAAGTGACATGACTTACAAACAAGTTTTGCAGTCCATGGTTCATAATAGTTTTCATTGTGGTAAGAGATATTTTGTAAGCGGTGTCCCAATCACACGACCGGTTCAGTCTTGGCATAATTCCACGGTAGCAGTTTGCTGATATTGCTCTGTTTGTGACCGTTGACGA
>JAMOMJ010000229.1 GCA_027067135.1 Cyclobacteriaceae bacterium | reverse complement strand
TATGCATCAGGCATCACAGGAGGCACAGGAGCAGGTACAGGAAATGTAGCAGAAACATTAAGTAATGTAAGTGGTGGTACGTTGAATGCTATTTATACAGTAATACCAACTGCAATAGGTGGATCGAACTGTGAGGGAGCTAGCTTTATAATGACAGTACCAATAAACAGCAAGCCTTTGGCAGCTACTGTGAACACAGTAGCTACGAATGCCTGTAGTGATGTTGCCTTTACGATTGCGCCTGACAATTACATTACGAATGGCCAAACGCCAGGAATTTATACGTGGACAAGTTCGTATGATGCAGGTTTGGTAGTACAGGTAGCAGGTAGTAGTCCTGGGAATATAACGGAGACATTAAGAAATGAAAGTGGTGGATTACTCTATGCTACATACACAGTAACTCCAAAGGAAGGTGGTTGTATAGGTAATGCATTTGATATCCGTATAGGAATAGAGAGTGAACCAGATGCAATAAATGTAACGACCTCGGCAGAATGTAGTGATATAAGTTATACGGTTAATCCACAGAATTATATTACGAATGGAGTAACGAGCGATTTTGCATGGGCCGCAGCCCCACAAGCAGGGTTAGTATTAGTAAGTGGTGGCAGCAGTTCAGGAGTTATAACGGAGACGTACAGGAATGAGACGGGTGGCACGCTGAATGTGGTTTATACGGTAACGCCCACGGCCACAGGAGGACAAGGATGTGTAGGTGATGTGTTTACGATTACCATACCTATTGACAGTGAGCCAGATGCACTGGCGACCCAGACGTTGGGCAATGAGTGTAGTGATGCAGGCTTTGTGATTACACCCCAGAGTTATATTATGAACGGGGTGTTGAGTAGTTTTACTTGGACAGCAGCTTATAGTGGCTTAACTGGAGGAGCAGGTACTGGTACTGGTAATATTTCTGAAACCTTAACCAATATTACAGGAGGAATAGTAAACGTAACTTATACTATTACACCAACAGGATTAAATGGTTGCTTGGGTGATAATTTTGATCTTGTGTTGCCTATTGAGGCAGAACCTGTTGGAAATGCAGCAACGGAATTAAATGTATGTAGTGACGTTGCATTTACGGTTAATCTGCAAAATAATATTAATGGCAATAATAGCATAGCAAGCAGTTTTGTATGGACAGCAAGCTACCCAGCAGGAGTTACAGGAGGTGTAGCAGCAGGTGTTGGAAATATTTCGGAAACTTTAAACAATGTAACTGGTGGAACTTTGAATGCAGTCTATACAGTAATTCCTTCTGCAGTTGGAGGAAATAATTGTGCTGGAGATGCCTTTATAATCACTGTTCCAATTAGCAGTGAGCCAGTTATTGATGCATCCGATGAAATATTATGTAGTGGTGAAACTACAAATATTGCAATAAGTACAATAAATGGAGTAACGGGAACTCTGTACAATTGGGTTGTAACTTCTTCTAATAATGTAACAGGGCAATTAGATGGCACTGGTTCAATAATAGCACAAACTCTAACGAGTACAGATGGGCTCAATACGGGCAATGTAGAATATACAATAACTCCAATTGCCAATGGATGTATTGGCAACCCTCTTGTAATAGTGGTTAAAGTAAATCCTATTGCCACGGTTTCTGTGCCAGTAGATTATGCTATCTGTGAACCTTCATTAATTCCTTTGACTGGAACCATTGGTGGTGGAGCCACTTCAGGTGTATGGCAAGTGATTTCAGGCAGTGGCGTTCTTTCGGCTAGTTCTGTTACTGGTAGTATAGTTACTGCCGATTATTCTCCATCTGTTTCAGATGTAAACACAGTAGTTGTACTTCGATTGATTACGATTGATCCGGATGGGCCTTCGGAACCTTGTACTACTGTTTCTGATGATATTAATATTACAATTGATGAATCTGCTAAAGTAGATGCTGGAGCTGATTTTGAAATTTGCGAGAATGAAATTGCCACATTGAATGGAAATGTATTTGGATCGGTAAGTACAGGCACATGGAGTATAATAAGTGGGGGAGATGGCACGTTTGATAATGCAAATAATGTGGTAACCAATTATAATCCTGGAACAAACGATATTCTTAATGGAGCAACCGTTGTTCTAAGGCTAACATCAGCTGATCCTGCAACTACTTGCGGAATTACATTTGATGAAACTGTACTTATTGTAAACAAACTTCCAGAAGTGTTGCTTACAGGTTTAAACCCTATTTATCAAGAAGATAATGATCCAGTGCAATTAACAGGATTTCCAACTTCTGGAGGGGTTGGAGTATTTAGTGGACCTGGTGTGATTGGAGATACGTTTGATCCAAGTGCTGCTATTTTAACACCAGCAGTTAACACAGTGGTTTATACATTTACTAACTCATTAACAGGTTGCACCAATTTCGATTCATTTGATGTAACGGTTAATCCAATAACCAATGTTGATTTTACCATTGAAACATCTGTAACTAATGCGTCTGATGAATTAGAAATTTGTAGTAATAATGGGATTTTAGATTTAATTGGGCTACCAAGTATTGATGCCGGATTGGCTGGTGATTTCTTTAGTTCTATTTCTGAAATGGACGATAGAATTACAAATGTTGGCAACGATTATTCAATTGATACAGATGGTCTTCCTTCTGAAACATACGACATCACTTATTCATTTACGAATATTTTAGGTGCAGTTTCTACTAAAACAAGGTTTATTAAAGTGTATCCGGGACCTCAAAGCGATTTTGATATAGGTAATTACTGTGTAGATAGTCCAATTGTGTTTACTGATATCTCCACAATAGATTCTAGTCCTTATGGTGGAGCAATAGTTCAATGGGATTGGAAATTTCAGAAAATTGGGGAATCTAGTTTTATTGTAAGTGCTGACCAAAACCCATTAATCTTCTTTAGAGATGAGGGTGATTATAATATTACACTAACTGTAACCACAGGACAAGGTTGTGTATCCACCTTAACCCAGTCAGCCTTTTTTGGAGCTGTGCCTAGTGTAACATTTGGTACTGAATCGTTTTGTAATGGAGATGCAACAAATTTTGTAGCATCAGTAGATTGGGGAGTTCAAATACCAAGTGCCATTACTGGCTATACTTGGAGTTATGGAGATGGAACTGAAGATATAGATACAACTATTACAATTTCTCATACATATCCTGGTTTCTCTACTTATACGGCCACAGTAACAGCTAAAACAGAAGAAAATTGTGAAGCTAGCGAAACACAATCTATTTCTATTTTTCCATATACAACTTTAGATGTAACAACCGAGTTTGAATATATTGAAAGCTTTGAAAACCCTAATCATGGTTGGGTGGCAGGAGCTGAACTAGGTACACCATTTAAGGCAGCCAGTGATACCAGTTGGTTATTGACTACGCCAAATGGTTCAATAATTAACTCTGCTTCTGATGGTGTAAATTCTTGGTGGACAGGTAAGAATTCTGGCACCTATTATAATGAAGAGCAATCTTACATTAATGCACCTTGTTTTGACCTAAGTGCATTGGATAGACCAATGATATCATTAGATACTTGGACAGAGACTAATGATGGCTCAGATGGTGCACTTATCCAATACTCTATTGATGGTGGGTTAAATTGGGTACTTTTAGGAGATGTGGATCAAGGAATTAATTGGTATAACCAATCGAAAATTTCTGCAAACCCTGGTGGTGGGCTGAACGGGTGGAGTGGTAGTACCGGAGAATGGGTGACTTCACGGTTTTTTTTAGACGATATTCCAACTGATAAACTAGACCAGGTGAGGTTTAGGGTTGTATTTGGTAGTGTACCTGTTGGCGATTTATTTAATGGGTTTGCATTTGATAGAGTAAATATTAGAAACAGGGACAGACTTGCGGTTGTTGAAAACTTTACCAATTTGAGAAGAAGTGGGGTAGATGATTTTTACCAAATAATGGCTGATTATAAAAATGAAAGGCCTTTGGATTTTATTTACATAGATTATCATATTCCAGACCCAGAGACTGATTCATTATATGATGATAACAAACCTGAACCTGTAACCAGAGCGAATCTTTATAATATTTCTCAAACAAATAATACCGTATTAGATGGAAATCAATATCAAGGGTCACAAATATTTGATATTGATTTGATTAAAAAAAGATCGTTGGTTGACCCGCAATTTGATGCTGCCATTGAAATATTGCCTTCGGACAGCAAATCGGTTAGTATTAAATGGGATATAACAGCCAATATGCAAATTAATACACCAATTATTGTCCAGACTATTATTGTTGAAGAAGAGATAGAATATAATGGCAAAATTATATATAATGTAGTTAAGAAAATGCTTCCTAACCCTGCGGGTTGGTCTAATAGTGGCCCTTTTAATGCGGGAGACAAGTTTAGTTCACAACTTGATTGGGTGATAGATGTACCACTTTATAGTTCGGATAACCTTGCTGTTATAGTGTTTGTGCAGGAAAAAACGGATGGTAGTGTTCCTGGTGAAATTTATCAGGCTACTTATATAAAAATAACTGATCCTAAAGATCCACCATTGATTTTGGGTCTGGAAGGAGTTCTTACTCATGCGGCTGAGGCAATTGATCTGTACCCAAATCCAGTTGTGGATATTCTACACTTTGAAACAGACGATGTAATGAGTGGGCAGTTAGAGTGGAAAATTATTGATCAGAGAGGAGTAGAGTTTGCCTCAGAACAGTTCTACTTTGTGAATGGTAGATATGATTATGATACAAGCCAAATTCCAAATGGAATATACTATTTAGTAATTCAATCGAAGCAAGGTGCCTTAACTTACGATAAGTTGATAATAATGCACAGGTAAGAGGAGTAGAAACTGGGAGATATTATGAGAGCGATAGCCTTTATGTAAGCTCTCTAATATCTACTGGAATTACCCGAGAAACCCCTTGTTCAACCATCGTTATACCATAAATTATATCGGTACTTACCATTGTTCTCTTGTTATGAGTTACTATGATAAACTGAGATTCGTCTGAGAACTCTCTAATAATCTTATTGAATTTATCAATATTGGCATCATCCAAAGGAGCATCTACTTCATCGAATATACAGAAAGGAGCTGGCTTTAAAAGGTAAATGGCAAAGAGCAAAGAGGTTGCTGTAAGTGTTTTCTCTCCTCCGGAAAGCTGATTGATACTCAACGGTTTTTTCCCTTTCGGTTTTGCAATTATTTCAATGGCTGACTCCAATGGGTTAGAAGGGTCTGTTAATTTTAAATCACATTGATCCTCTTCTGTAAAAAGAGACCTGAATACTTTAATAAAATTTTGCTCAATTTTTGCAAAGGCATCTAAAAATGTAGCCTTAGCAACTAAATCAATTTCACTAATGGTAGAAATAAGCGATTCTTTAGCTTTTTCAAGGTCTTCTTTTTGGCCTGAGATGAAATTATAGCGTTCCTTAATTTCGTCATAGGCTTCTAGCGCCATAGGGTTTATGGAGCCTATTCGCTCAATTTTATCCTTTAAAGTTTGTACTTCCTCGGTTAACTGATCTATATTATATTCAGTTTCAGAGCCATCCGACTCCTTCATTATATCTTTTAAATCTACTTCAAATTCAACTTTTAAACGTTCTTTAATAGAACTTAATTCTAGTTTTTTCTCATTAAGCGCATTGGTTAGTTCGAGAATAAATTCATCAATGTTTTCACGTTGATGTTGAATGTCCTTATGGTCATTTTCAGATTTTTCTATTTCACCTCGGTGGTGATAGTACTCTTTTTCAGCTTCATTAACGCCAAGCTCAATGGCTTCTTTTTCTTCGTATAATTCAAGTAGCTTATCGTCATTAGATTCCGAATTAGATAGAAGCTCCTTAATCTCAGTATCGTTCGATTTTAAGTCAATTTCATTCTTTTCAATTCTGTTTCTGCTAGTTTCAAATGTGGTTTTCTTAAATCCAATTTCTTGTTCTAAGCTGTTAAGCTTATTTTGAAATTGATGAATTTTTATATTGTTCTCGTTATAAACTTTTGCTCTCTCACTTAGCTCTTCGTTATGTTGTTCGAATAGCTCTTTTAACTCTAATAATTGATTTTTACTTTCTTCTATTTCGAGTGAAAGGGATTCGCTTTTTGGCAATAAATCTTCATTCTTTTCAGTAATTAGCTGAATTTGTTCCAGAAGTTCTTCTTTATCTACATCAGTTTGGGAAATGAGCGATGCAAATTGTTCTTGTTTTGTTGTTAGGGCAATGTACTCATCATTAATTAGTTTAAGTTCTTCTGATTTATCATGAATAAACTCCTTTTTTATGGTCAGTTTTAACTTTTCTAATTCTGCCTGACTGTCATTAAGTTCGCTATTTACTTTGGTTAATTGCTTGTCTAGTTTTTTTATTTCCTTTGCAAGGTTTTCTAAATTTTTAGCTCGCCCAATTTTCTTTCCTTCAAACAAACCTACCGAGCCACCAGATAGACTGAGAGGTTTCTTTATAAACTTGCCTGATTTAGTAATAAAAATAGCTTCTTTGATGGAAGGAAATGCTTGATCGTCAGCATTTAACATATAAACGTTGTCGAGTAAATGAGAAATTAAGAGTTTGTACTTATTATCAAACTCCATGATTTCTGTAGCAGGAAAGGCATTTTCAATCAAATGGCCAGTGGTAGGAGTGAAGCCCTGAAATGCCTCTAAAACGAAAAAATTAGCTTTCCCTTTTGATGCATCACTTAGTAAATTAATTGCCGAAAAAGCTTCTTCGTATTTATCTACCACATAGTAATTAAGGTAAGGTTCAAGGTAGTTTTCTATGGCTACTCGATAATCTTCACTACAAGTAATTAAATCTGAAAGTAGGGGTGCTTCTACATTCCAATCTGGTGTTTTCTTTAAAAATTTAATAGCCTCAGGAAATCCTTCCAGATTATCAACCAACGATTTGGTTAAATTATATTCATTTTGTTTCGAATCTAATTTTCTTTTAATATCAGCACTTTCATCTTTAATTACCGAAATGGTGTTTTCTGTTTGGCCAATCCTTTCTTCTAATCTCTTTTCATCTTCTTCCAGTTTTTTGAGCTCGCTTTTTTTAACGCTTAACTCTCCGGCTAGGTTTTTAATTCTATCATCAAACTCTTCTAGGTTGGCTGTTTTTTGAGAACTTGCCGAAGAAGCTTTTTCTAGTTGCTGTTTTAAAGAAGAAAGTTGAATCTCGTTTATTTCAATAGCTTTTTTAACCTGGTACAGGTTTTCAGTGTTTGATTGATGTACTATCTCAAATGCCTCAGCTTCTTCTTTCGACTTTTGTGTAATGGCTTGTTGTGTTTCTTTATCGTTGTTAAACCTATCGAGCATTAGTTCCAATTCGCTAAATTGCTTTTGAACGGTTTCGTATTCGGTATTTAAGCTTTTAATACTAAAAGAAGCTCGCTCGTTGCTCTTTTTGTCTTGCTCAATTTGAGATCGAATGTTCTCGCCTTTATCGTTTAAAAAGCGCAATCGTTCGTTTTCGATTTTTTTATCACTTTCATACTGCCTTATATTATTAACATGTTCGTTAAGTGATTTTTGCCTGGATGAAAGAAGCTTCTCCTTTGTAATTAACTCCTTTTTTAATTTAGCTATAACAGCTTCTTTTTCGGCTACATATTTACCAAAGTTAAGCTTTTTGTCTGTTTCCTGTTCAATTTGCTTTGTAAGAGCATTATAGGCTTCTGTCTGGGTTTTAATAGATTCTGATGCAAGCAATAAGCTCTTCTCTTTATAATCTTCTTTCAGCTTAAAATAACGCTCAGCTTGCCTTGCTTGTTTTTCGAGTGACTTTAAATTCTTCTCAATTTCGAATAATAAATCTTCTACCCGTTCAAGATCGGCATCAGTACCTTCCAATTTTCGAAGGGTTTCTTTTTTACGTTTTTTAAACTTCGATATTCCTGCCGCTTCTTCAAATAGACCTCTTCGAGAGTTGTCCTTATCAGAAAGAATATCATCTACCATCTTTAATTCTATAATGGCGTAGCTGTTGGAAGAAATGCCTGTATCAAGAAATAGGTTAGTAATATCTTTTAATCGGCACGGCACTCCATTTAGTTCATACTCACTTTCTCCGGAACGGTAATACCTTCTCGTAATGGTAACTTGAGAATATTCAGTAGGAAGTATATTTTTGGTATTATTAAACGTAAGCGAAACCTCTGCCATTTGGGTAGCTTTTCTTTTTTTAGTTCCGTTGAATATTACGTTCTCCATTTTATCAGAACGCAGTGCCTTTGTTTTTTGCTCACCAAGCACCCATCTAATGGCATCTACAATATTAGATTTACCACAACCATTTGGGCCAACCACACCTGTTATGCCCTCATCAAAATTGATTACTGCCTTATCTCCAAAACTTTTAAACCCTTTAATCTCTAATTTTGATAATTGCATACGACCTGTTGAAAAACTATTTTAATCTTAAGCAACAAATTTATTTCATTGCTTAATTTTTTACATCAATCATTCAATTTATTATTAAGCTAAGTTGCCTATATTTGTTTCAATGGATGATAAGTTTATATACTATTTGGTTATAGGGGCTATTTACTTAGTAAGTAGGTTGCTAAAGAAGAAAAAGCCTACTGCACCAGTACCTCCAATAACTAATGAGGACGAAGGTTATGAGGATTATTCCGAACCAGTTTCACAAAAACCAGCATCACCAAGACCTTCTTCTTTCGAAGATTTATTAAAAGAAATTTCGCAAGAGTTTGAAGGAAGGAAAGAACCCAAGCCTACTACTCAAGTGGTTGAGCCTGTAATTAATATTGAACCAACACCTAAAAAGGAAGAACTCACTCGTGAGCAGAAGTATGTTAATAAAAAGCAAAAAGAAGCTGCAGAGGTTCTTGAGCAAAAAAAACTACTGAAATTGGCTGAAGAAGAAGATAAGCATGATCCTCATCCTGTACTAGAGCTATTAAATGAAGAAGGAGGTGCTGCTAATGCAGTTGTTCTTGCTGAAATTCTTAATAGGCGATTTTAATCGAACTTAATTCTGCTTATAAAACCTAACAGGCAATTCTAACTCTACATTTACAGTGGTATTATTAATTTTACCTACTCGCCAATCACTATTGGTTGCATTAATTGCTTTAATAGCTGCACCGTACAATTCCGCTTCTTCATTTGTCATTTGGCTATAATTTGTCCCTGTTATATTGGTAAATGTAATTTGGCCAATAGTGGTAATTACAAACTTAACCCATATAGTTTTATCTTCACTTACACTTACATACTGGCTCGCATTTAGATCAATTTTATTTAACAATTCTTCATACCCTTTCCACGGTGTAGGTATTTGGGTTACTTCTTGCAGGCTATATAGCTTATTGCTAAATATTTCTTTAGGAAGTGTTCTATGCTTATCGAAGCTGTAAATAATGCCGTAACTATTTTCATAACCCTTTAATTGGGCTACAAAATCTATGGTATAGTTACCAAAATCACTTGCTCTTATTTTCTCAAGTTCATAATCTGAGGTAAATTTAAAAAAGTAGGTACGTGATGGGTTCTCTAATCTAAAGTTGGACATAACTCCTTTAATGGCTTCTGGCGTTGTTTCGTTCCCAATGGTGGTGGGTAAAACTTCAATTGGCTCAAAGTGACACGAAAAAGTAAAGAATAGAATACTAAAGAACGGAATCGAAAAGTATGGTTTATATAATGCATTCCAATTAATACTTTTTTGCATCATTCTTATTCTCTTTTCTGTGCTATGCATACCAAAATAATGTACCATTCCAGAGATTGTATTGGCATATATATTATTTAATAAGGTATTTATATAAGTCTTTTTATCAATGTGTTCAGTAGCGGCTTGGTCTGCAAGGTATTCATGATTTAACCTCATGTTTTTTACCAATTGGTAGGTGAGAGGGCTAAACCAAAACACGATTTTATACACTTCCATCAAAATAATATCAATTGAGTGCTTTTGAGAAATATGCGCTTTTTCGTGTGATATTATAGTTTTTAGCTCCTCTTCTGTTTTATTAATTTGATTAAGGAATAGGTATTTGTGGAATGAGAAAGAAGGCATTCTTCCATTTGTTAAAATGATTTTAAAATTACCTCCATCCATGGTATTGGTTGAACTTTGTATTAAACCAATAAGCTTGCTTATTTTTACTATAAGAAAATAAGTCGCCACAACGGCTCCTATAATGTATATAAATACTAAAAACGACAATAATGAGTCTAAGCTATTGTTTTGAGGCTCACTAAAAGTGGTTACCTGGCTAATAATTGCAGGTAGTTCATAGATTGGCTCGAATTGAACTATACTTTTTTGAAATAATGAGAAAGGAAGGTCTATTAGAGGAATAATAATTGAAGCTCCTCCCGTAAATAACAGGTAGTACCTATTATAGGAAATGCACTTCTCTTTACTTAGTACAGCCCTATAGAATAGAAGGAGTAATCCGAGTACTAAACTTGATTCAACGATATAGTTTATCCAATTAATCACTTTTGTTTAAATCCTTTTCAACTCTTTTCATCATTTCTTCCATTTCTGTTACATTCATTTTATTTTCTTTGGCAAAAAAGGAAACAAGGTCTTGAAACGACCCTTTAAAATACCTGCCCATAAAGCTGTTTAAATAGTAATTGGAGTACTCATCCTTATCAATTATAGGAAAATACTCATGGGTTTTACCATAGGCTTTAAAACTTACAAACCCTTTTTTCTCTAATATTCTAATAATGGTAGAAACGGTATTATATGCTGGTTTTGGGTTTGGTAGCTTCTCTATTACGTCTTTCACAAAAGCTGTTTTAAGCTGCCATAAAATCTGCATTATCTGGTCTTCAGCTTTGGTTAATTCTCGAATGGATTTCTTTTCAGTGCTCATAGCTATTTATAGGATGTGAAATTTTGGTAATTCCATACTGTATTTATAATTAATTAACTATAAGTATAGTTAATTAATACTCCATTTGCAAATGGAATGAACCAAAAAGGACGGTATCCTTTGTAGAATGCCGTCCTTTAAATTTGCGAATCTTTCATTATCTATGTTGTACCAATATGCGCTTTTGAATTATCCTATCTTCAAGCTCTGTTTGTATATAATACATACCTGGTATCCAGCTTAGGCTATTTAGTTCCAGTTTATCATTGCCTGCACTAAGTTCAGCAGCATGAATTTTTTTACCTACCTGATCGAATACGGTAACTCTAGTGTTTTTGGAGACAGGATTACTTAATTGTAAGAAAATGGCATCATTTGCCGGGTTTGGCCATATAGCAAAGCCATTAAGGCTTAGCTCTTCGGATAAGCTTGTAATAATATTTAGATTAATAGGTTTAATTTCTGCCTGATAAATCTCTTTTGTAACTTCGTTTTGTACGAAAACTACTACTGATAGAGTATTAGCATTATATACTTTAGAAGGCGACCACGAATTAGTAACAGTAATATCATCTCCTTTTATAAGCTGATTCTTAAACTTAACACCAGATGCAGATGGCAACATTTTACGTACTACATGCGTAAAGTTTTGCTCACCAGTTGGAGTTGGACTTGCTTCGTTAACATTATTTTCAACAATTACCGTATGCACAATGTAATTTTCGCCAATGCCATTTATGGTGGCCTCTATGTTTGTAGTTATATCATACGATGCCCCATTAGGGGTAACCTTAGTATCCATAATTAATGGAGACCTGTTTAGTGATTGTACGTTAATGGCCGTTGGTCCCCATTCTGAGAAGAATTGGTTAGGCTCAGCTGTACCATCTATAGATACTCTTGGTGTATTACTAATGCCATAATATAAGGCT
>JAMOMJ010000228.1 GCA_027067135.1 Cyclobacteriaceae bacterium | reverse complement strand
CTCGTGCATCTCCATAAGGTGTGGTTGCAATTTTATTAGCTATACCACCGGAGTTAATGTGGTAGTTAATAACAGCCAAAGTTGCGTTTGTGCTTTGCAAGGTAGTAATAGCTTCGTTCTCTGAAAGAGTTTTTCCTCCATCACTAATTTGTGAGTTAGTAAAGTTTTCAAGAAGTACCGTTCTTGTTCTATTACCTATAAATACATTATCAAAGGCAAACCCGTTGAAATTACCTAAGTTATCTTCTCCTGATTTAAAGGCAATTCTAAACTGCACTTTGCCAGTTGAAGATGCCACTCCATCTAATGTATGCTTGGCTCTTTGCCATTGGTTTATAATAGAATCAGGAGCTAAACTTCGATCTGAACCTGACCAACCAAATTGCCCTGTTTCTTGACGATTACCTCCTAAAGTTTGAATTCCACCTTCATTATACCATTTTTCTCCAGATTCTAACGCGCCAAGTAATTGCCATTTAGTACTATCAATTCCATACTCGCTAGAACCTGAAAGGTCATCAGCTGTGTATTCAATTACAACTCCTGAGCTTAAATGTGCAAATTTTAGAAATGATATCATTGGGCGTTCCAAATTGCTTATATCGAATACCGGGCTGTACACATACGATACTTCATTGTCATTATAAAATGAATTAACACCGGTTACCCAGAAATTATAATTCTCTGAACCATCATTAGGTATTGTTTTTATACTATCTCCACCCGAAAGACCAACTCCCCAAGAAGATCTAGAGCCCCAAGCAACCCAGCCTGCTTCATCGGCAGAGTTAGCAGCTCCATCAAAATCTTCATCATAGGAGTTGGTCTCGCTTAAGGCAAATTCTGGTACTGTGAATATCTCTATCGATGTAGTATCAGCACAGTTTTTATCTGTAATAGCTGTTAGCGTAATTTTATGTATACCGGCATTAAAATTAGGGTATTCGTACACATCATTAAAATTAGCACTTTCACCAAAGGTAAATACATCATCTATACTCCAAGCAAGAGAGTCTAAAGTAGCATTGGCATTGCTAGGCGTTGTATTTGTAAATAGGGTAGGTGTGCCCACTGCTATTTGGCTATAGGTAAAGGATGCATCTGGGTTATTACCAATAGAGATGGTTTTAGTTGCTACATCTGAAATACAACCCTTGTCCGATGTGGTTGTTAGAGTTACATTATAACTCCTTGCATCTGTAAAAGAGTGATTTGGATTTTCGTCAGTTGAGTTGTCTAGGTTTCCTCCACTTGACTTATCGTCATTAAAAACCCATTCGAAAGTTGAATTTTCTTTAATGTCAGACTCATTATTGAATGTTAGCCCTTTTTCCGAGCAGCCATCAAGGGTTGTTTTACCTAGAATGCTAAAGTTTGCAATTGGTTTAGGGTTGATAATTATAGTTAATCCATCACTCCCTTTACAGGTTGTGGTAGGGTTTTCGTACAAATAAGTAAGGGTATAGGACCCAGCTCCAAATCCTACTCCTGCAGCTTCTGCAATTTCTTGCGTATTAAATGATGCATTACCATCGCCTAAGTCAGTTAAAAAAGAAGTAGCATCCAAGCTATTAGATGTTTTCACTAATCTATAAGAACCTTCACTTGATGCAGCTGCAGAAGGGAGGGGGTCAGATACAAAATTAATTATACCGAAACTTTCACAAGCTTCAATAATGTCGTCATTATCTGTATCTGGTAAGTTACCGCTTGAGATTGAGAATACTGGTGTTGGGTATATTTTTACAGATTGAGTAATTTCAATAATATCAGCTGGATTGGAGGGGTCGGAATATTGACCTTTAAACAAAAGGGATACAAATTCCGCTGTGCTTGAACTAGGGTATGCTTTTGAGAGGTCGAATGTAAGTGTGCTTTCGTCCCAACTTGTAGAGTCACCTGGGTTTTCAGGAACATCACTTTCATAGGCCTTCATAAAATCCAATTGATAATTACCACTAAATGGGTTATTAGGATCCCCTGCTAAAAGGTTACCAGGGATAACATCTAAGCCAAAATTAGTACAATAAGTAAAGTCTAATCCTACAAATTGCTTATCAATAATGTTTATGGGTTGTTGGCCAAAAGCTTGGCATCCACCTTCAAAGGTTTGAGTCAAAGAAATTATACTTGTTCCAAGTGGGGCGAGATTAACAAAAATGGAATCATTGTTTACACCGGGTCCCTCAAATAAATAAGATTCTCCTTTAAAAACTTTTATCGGCTTAACTTGTGTAAGCGCAATTGGAATGGATGTGTTCGAGTTAATCGTTACACCAGCAGGATCAAGTTTGAACTCTGCTGGTGGTAGATCTGTAACAATGAGGAATGCCATGTCAGCAGCAAATTCTATGTCATTCCCAGAACTTCCATTCGTTACACTTTCAGTAACAATTATTTTATCACTAATGGCATTAGGTAGTGCTTTTATCTTTAGCCCTGTTACGTTAATTTCGTCTCTTTTAATTGATCCAGTTCCAGATAATTCAATTGAAAAGGTTGAGCTATTTCTATAAGACACTCCACTTACAGACATCTCTCCTCCAAGAACTTCCGTTGCATCACCTACAGTTTGATCAAAAATATAACCATCTGGTAACACTATATCTAGCGTTCCTGCTGCAAAATCATCTGCACTTGCCTCAATAATTGTTATCGGAACCGTAACATCTTGAAATTCGCCTACACAAATATTTATATCTGGTGGAGGTGTAAGATTAGAAAATGCCTTTATTTCACCCACTATTTTTTGGGCAATATTAAAATTTTGAGGATTACTAGAAATTACATTAAATGAAGTAGATGGTGTTTTGTTATCACCTAAATCTTTGGCAATTACATATATATTATAGAAACCAGCTGGCATTGAAAGATCTCTTAATTGAATATAAAAATCGGTAGAATCAGAGGTGATCTGAACAGAATCCGCCTTAGGATGGCTTCTTATAGCTTCAAAATCAACAGGTTCAGGATCCGCAATTGGAAGTGCGAGCGCATAAGCCCAACCCGTTTCATCTAGATTTACTTTAATATCAAACCCTATGTCATATTCATTTTTTAGCAAACTGTTTATGTCATCAGACCCATAAAAACTGAAAGTTGGAGGGGTTTCATCTAATGTTGTAAACGTCCAAAAACCAGCTTTTGTAATATCATTATTATTTGGGATACCAATGGAAGGGTCAGCTGCAATATTCAAATTGCCCACCTTGTCTTCAAATTCATTTGGCCGTAGAGTAATATAATACTTTGTACTATGTAAAAGAGAGCTAATTAGCAATTTATTTTTATAAAACACAAGCTCAAAAGACTTATTAAACCCTGTATTGGGTGAGATTGCAACACTATCTGAAACTAAAGCATCAGTCTCAAACAACCTAAGCTCAAAAGGAATTGCATTTGGGTTTATTTGTTGAACAAACTCATTAAAAGTAATGGTAAATAAGTTACTTGTAAAAGGGTGGCCGAGGCTATTAAATGCAGGACTTGTTTGCGATACAATTGGGGCTTTGGTGTCATCAAATGTAAATGTATTACTTGAAATTGTAACACCAGACATACTTCCGTTACCTATTTGCATGTATCGGTAGTTTGGTGTAATGTTTAACCTAATGTCGCCAGACAGGTTATTAGCAGAGGCTGATACGTCAACAACAACTATAAATGCTGATGGATTATTCAAATCTAGGGCCTCTACAAACCCATCTATTACTACTGAATCTGCAGTAGAGGTGTTATTCGACCAACCTATTAATTGATAATCGAAATTAATATTATAGCTGCCAGTGTTTATAACTTTGTATAATCTTATGTTTTCAAAAAGATCGGTGGTGTCTTTAGGGTTGCCTAATCCATCGGTAAAATTAATGCTGACACTGTTAAATATGGGAGTTAGGCCTGCGTTAGAAGAATTAGCATCTAGTTCAAAGCCAAGTAAGGCTTGATCTACATCTGAAGTTTGTAAAATGATTGAACCTATAGGCGGGTAATTACTAATATCATATTGTGTTAAATCTGTATGTACCACATCTACAGGAGTAGAAGAAGCAGAACTAACACCTGTTGCAGATATAGTTAAAGTACCATCGCCTACTGTTGTGTATTGAAGATCTGTTAAGTACAGTTGCCCGTCACCTGTGAACGTATCAGATAATGATGGAGAACTTGGTAAAGCGATATTACCTGGTGTGGAAATGGTGAACCCACCTGTATATCCAAGATCCAAATTGCCATTAGCATCTCTTACTTCTATAAAAGGTTCGAAGCCGACATTAGATGCATTAACAAGAGGTATATTAACTCCTTCTATCGGTTCTGGCGAAGATGCGAAGATAAATTGTGTGGCTTTTACATTAAAAATATTGGTACCAACTGGTGTTTGTGCTACACCGTTTGAGCCTGCCGCATCGTTATTACCAGTATCATCACTATCATCAAATTTAGATCCACCACCACTTATGGCGTTTATTATAGTTACTTGCAACTCTTCTCCATCATCAGCTTCTGAATCTTGTAAAGTTGCTTTATAACTAGCCACAATACTAAAGCTAGCCATGCCTGTAGCTCTTCCTCCTAGTTGTAGGTCTTGGGCAATAATTGTGAATCCATTAAACGTATAGTTTCCGCCACCTACTGGGGTGCCATAATAGAAATTACTACCATCTAACAAAGCAATATCTTTTATATTTTCAGGATTAGTTACGTTAATTTCTAACCCTGATAATACGGTTGAAGCTAAATCATTAGAAGCAGGAGGGCTAGAAAAGCCTGGTACTAAGTCTTCGTCTAATATTAAGAAGTTGGCCAGTACATCATAAGAATTACCATTGAAATTACCCGCTGGGGCATCAAAGTCGATATAATCGAATGTTGTATGGTTTGGATTGGCTGCATCTAATGTAATTAAAGAAGATTCAGCTGCACTTACTTCAAAACCAGATGTAGAAGAGCTTATTAGTGTGTAAACATCACCATCACTATTTGTTCTGCCATTATTTGTTGTCATTGTAATAATAACATCAGTATTGCCTTGGCTATCTTCATCAAATTCAAAATCAGTTGGGTAAGTGAAAATTCCTCCAATAAATTGATCAGATCCATCAGCATTTCTTGGCTCTTCAGTCCAAGCTAAGCTGCCTCCAATGGATGCACTGTTATTAGAAAAGTTATCTAGTGTTAAATCAAAGTCAGTATCTAGGTTATTATTGGCATCTCTTGCTGCTACTACAGGGTTTGCAGTGCCCAATGTGCCGTAAGGAGTATCTATACTAATTCCAGCAGGATGGGGTGTTGTGTAAACAAATTGAGTTGCAGTTACTTCAATTCTGTTATCATCACCAGCTACAGAAGAAGTAGCGACTGTTCCTGCTGTACGAACTCCATTTAAAGATTCAAAAGTAGAGCCTTGGTCGTTTGCAACTACATTAGCTACAGTAAAAGAGAATTGGGCATTATCTGTTACTGTAGTGTTAAAGGTTGTACGTAAGTAGTAGGTTTCATTTGCGTCATCAGAAATTACCAATGGACTTGCACTTAAATCGAAGATAATGGTTGGAGCTGAAGCAACTTGAGCTATTAGTACGTTAGAGCTATTAAATAATCCTATCGTCTGTAAATTATTCGAATTTATAATATCAAAAGATAAGGATGTAACATTGGTGGGAAGTCCATCAGCATCCGTTGCAGTCCCACCACTGGTGCCATCGTTTATATCAAACTGAAATACTTTAGGGTCAGTATTTGACACATTAGCAGTAACAAAATCTTTATAGATAATATTGGTGGTATAAGCCATGACTGCATTGGTAATATCAGACTCTGGACTACCAGGAGTTATATCAAAAGTAGAACTAATAATTGCTGTTAATGCAGCCAAATCATCTGTGGTTGTTAGAGTTAAACCTGTACCAATAGCATTATGGGTGATATTGGTTGTGTTTCCTATACCAACTGCAAAGGCAACCGTTACTGGAGATGTTGTTAGAGATGATTGTACCGAAGATGTAACTGTAGCAGTACCTGTATAATCTAAATCTCGGTTTCCATTTGCATCGTTAGTAGCCACAGTAACTGTACTCATTACTTCATTAATAAACGTATTAGTAGGTTGTACTTCATAGGCCATTTCGGTGGCAATTACTTCTATGGTATTATTACCAATTCCAGAAGTAACGGAAGGGGCTGCTAAACTAAATGTACTTGATGAAGTTTCTACAGTCATATCTGCACCGGCAATTTCAAAATTAAAATGTTTGCCATCCATTGTACTAGCTAAACCTCCTGTAACAGTGGTTTTAAACCAAATGTATAAAAGAAGGTTTTTTGTAGAACCATCAGCGATAAAACCAATATCTCCTAATGAATTTGGAATTGATGAGAAAGTGATTTTATTACCATTTATAGAGCCACCTATTGAAGCTGAAGGTACTAATGCATCAGCTGAGATAATATGGGTATTAGAACCACCATCATAAATCATTGCATTAATAATTAGGTCATCCCAATTTGTTTCTAATTCTAAGCCTCCTAAGGTTGCTGCATTAAAAACAATCTGATTAATTTTTGTTGCAACCCCATCATTTATGGTTACACCCGCTGCATCTTCAACTATATCAAAATCAAACACATAGTCGGCTGGATCTCCAATAGCAGTATATAAGGACGATATCGTTGCAGGTTCAACTGCTGCCCCAATCACAATTGTTGTGTTATCTGAGAAACTGGCTGTAATACTCGTACTTGTTGCATTTGTTGTAATTGGAGTAATAGAAGTTCCATTTACTACAATAGTTCCTGTACCAGGACTGGTAAGATTAAAATTTGTGGGAAAGGTTAATACTCCCAAAATTGGTGCATTTGGAAATTGAATTGGTTCATTTACAAAACTACCCAACGTACCTGTAACTGAAATATTTACAGGAGAAGTGTAGTCCGTATCGGTATTGTTATTTGCATCTTGTGCGGTAACTTCTAATGGAGTGGCAAAATTGGCTCCAACACCAATATCAGTAGGTTGTTGAGTAAAGGTTAATTTTGATGCAGTAACTTCTAAACGGTTATTATTACCAGCAATGGAAGAAAATGCACCTCCGCCATCCGCTAAAGCAAAAGCAGAACCCAGGGCACCTGCGGTGGAGGCAGCGGTAATTGTTAATTGTGTTTGCTGGTTATCGGTTACCGTGCTGTTATAACTAATTCTAACGGTAAAGTTTTTGGTGGCATCATCGGCAGCGTTTAGTGACAAGGAACTAAATGTTACCGAACCACCCGATGGGTCCTGATCGGCACCAACTTCTGAGCCGCCATCATAAAGTGCTACGCTTCTAACATTAGCAGGGTTTGAAACGGCAAACGTGATTGAAGTTAAAGTTGTTCCTGCCCCATCGCTATCATTAATAGTTCCATCTCCATCAACAATGGTAAATCTTGCAATTTCAATATCACCTACATCATCACCATTAATATTGGCTTCCTGATAGTTAATATACGCTGTATTGGCAGGGTAGGTAAAGGTATTATCCACTTCAATATGCGAATCGGAGGAGGCACTTACAGTAACTGCGCTGCTTACTCCATTGGTAATGGATGCATCGGTAACAGTTAACGTGCCATTGCCGGGTTCCAGGTATTGAAAATCAGCAGGAAGGGTGTGTGTGCCACCAGTTAGGGAAAAATTGAGCATGGTTCCTGAGGTTGTACCCCCATTATATGCCATTACCAATCCAGATGTATTTGAATAAGTAACACTGGCACTATAGTCAATATCTATTCTATTATTGGCATCACGAGCCTGAACTACCGGTGTTGTAGTTAAATTACTACTAATAGATGCGGTAGGATCGGGTTGTGTTGTAAAATCGAATTTTGTTGCAACCACCTCTACTCTGTTATCATCACCAGCTTCCGATGAGGCAGCCACTACTAAGCCGGCAGTACTTCCATCAATATTTCTAAATGTAGAACCGTCACCATTTGCCGTGGCGGTTATCATTGTAAAGCTAAATTGTGTATTATCAGTTACTGTGGTATTAAAAGTGGCTCGTAAATGGTAAATACTACTACCATCATCCGCAATTACAAGGGGTGCACCCCCAAGGTTAAAATTAATATTGGCGGCAGCAGCAACTTGTGCAAGTTCAGTGTCGCTGTTATCATAAAGCCCTATTGATTGGAGTTGATCGGAGTTGATAATCGAAAAGCCTAATGCAATTACATTGGTTGTTAATCCATCGGCATCGTTAGTGCCATCTCCATCTTTAATTTCAAACTGAAATACTTTTGGGTTTGCTGCGGTTACATCTGCACCTACATGAGTAATGTATGGAATATTTGTTTCATAGACAAAGGCATTGGCTATCACTTCAGATTCGGCACTACCCGGAATAATATTGAAAGTATTACTAAGTATAGATGGGCTTCCCAGAGTAGGTACATCTTCTGTGGCCGTAAGCCTTAGGGTATTGGTTATATCAATTACATTATGTATTACATTAGATGTTGTGCCAACACCGCTGGCAAGTGTTGCTGTTACCGGGCTAGTCAGGCTTCCTGTAGAGGTAACTGTTAAATTACCCGAGTAGTCTAAATCACGATTGCCATAAATATCAGATGATTCTATCGTAACAGGAAGCATTATTTCATTTATAAAAGATGTGGTGGGTTGGCTGGAGTATTGTAATTCTGTTGCGATTACTTCAATTTCATTATTTCCAATACCTGATGTGATAGATGGAGATACAAGATTCATTGTACTTGAAGCAGCCTCAACGGTAATATCAGCACCACTAATATCAAAATTGAAATGCTGTCCGTCCATGGTATCATCTAATCCACCGGTAACCGATGTTTTAAACCAGATATAGAGGCGATAGTTTTTTGTGACACCATCGGCAATATATCCCAAGTCTGCTGAACTTGCATTGGGAATTGAACTGAAAGTAATAGTGTTGCTTCCTATAAATCCTCCGGAAGAAACATCGTGAAAAGAAGCGCCATCAAAAAGCCGTGCATCAGCGATTAAATCTGCCCAATTTGTTGCCAATTCGCTTCCTCCCAAATTCGCTGCATTAAATATAATTTGATTTATTCTGGTTGGGATATTATCATTAACAGTTACACCTAAGGCATCATCTTGTACATCGATGTCAAATCGATAATCTGCTTCTGCCACTATACTTGTATATAATGAAGAAATTGTGGCAGGTTCTACGAATGCACCGGCTGTAATCGTAGTATTATCCGAATAGCTAACAGTTACTGTATTTGATGCAGGAGAGAGGTTTAAAACTCCTGATGTTAAGGTTAAAGTACCATTTCCAGCATCCTGGTAGCTAAATGTGGGCGAAAATGTAAAACTTCCGGTTACAAAATTTGACCCAACTGGGCTGTTGTTCATTACTATGCTTCCAGGGTTGGTTAAATTATCAATAGTATTTACATAGTCAGAATCCCTGTTGCCATTGGCATCTACCGCAGTAATTGTGGGTGGGGTTGCTAAAGGTGATGCTACTCCTACAGAAGTTACCGGTAAGTTCGACCACTCTAAATCGGTGGCAACAATTTGGATTACATTATTATTATCGCCTGTATTGGCATTATTATCTATAGGGTCTATCCCGCTACTGCCACTTACTAAAACTAAATTATTGATAACATCCGAGGCATCCATTTCAAATACCAAATCAAGGTTGTCAATGCCATCTGGCAAGGTGGTTAATAACCATATTGTTAACGAATAAACTTTTTGTTCATTATCATCTACTTCTCCAAGTTGGTCGTTACCGGTTGATAAACCACTAAATGTAATGTTACCAGCATTAATGGTACCTGTGGCTGTTTGGCTTTCAGCACTTAATTCGGCTCCGGCTATTACGGTAGTCCAATCGGCTATATCGTTGCCAACTCCCTGGGTTATGCGTAATTGTGTAAACTCTGTATTCGCATTGTCCGCTATATTGGGGTCTGTTTCGCCCCCATCATCCCAAATACTAAAAGAAAAATTAGTAGAAGCTGCGCCCGAAGTATTTACCATAGAAGAAATATTGGTAGTTGTTGAGCCAAAATTTATGGTTGTAACATAGGCCACATCCGATTCCTGTGTAAGTGTTGCAGGGGTATTGATTCTATAATTTACATTACTGCCATCATTGGTATAAGGGTAAATTTCAAAATCATAGGATGTTCCTGAGTTAAGCCCTGTTACTTCATACGTATTAACGCCAAACCCAACGTTAATGGCCATTTGGTTTATAGTGCCTGATGAAAGGCTTAAATCATCTGCAATAAAACTTCCATCTACAGGGTTTGGGAATGAGCCTGCTTCTTTAACTAAAATCAGGTGTTGATAAGCAATTTGATTAGTTACTGAATTAGTCCAATCAAGTGTAATGCTGTTATTGGTTTGGGTCAAAGATGTAAGTGCTGCAATGTCATCGGCAGGTTCCGGGTTAATTATGGTATAGGTCTCATCTAATCCTGAAACAACATCACTCACATTGTCATTGCCTGCATTATCGGTAATTGTACCAGTTGCATCCAGGTTTAAATTTAGCGTACCCGAAGCCGCAGAGTTGATTAAATCGAAGTTATTAACAGTAACTGTAATTATAGTGCCCGAGGGGGAGCTTACATTAGCCACCGTTGGAGTTACAGTTAAGTTAGAAAAACTTACCGTAAAATCGGAAATATCCACATTATTCACCGATTCATTAAAGGTAACTGTAAAATCAACATTTCCGGCATTTATACCTGCGTTGTGAGGATTAGTACCGGCTCGTGTAATTGAGTTAATTGTAGGAGGTGTGTTATCGATAATATATTCCTCTTCCGAAGAAATTGTTCCGGAAAATGCATTTCCGGCATTATCGGCAATATTATTGGCTGCAAAATCTAAATTCAAATTTCCATCGCCTGAAACTAAGTTTAATGTTATGTCGTAAATGGTAGTTGAAATAGGGTTAACAGATAGTAATGTGCCATTTGCTGCTCCCGATTTAGCAAAATCTACAAGATCTACATTAATAACGGGTTCATCAAATGTTACTCTGAAAGTAGCCGAAGTTGCATTAGTAGGACTAGTTAAAGGATTTTGCCTGATAATGCTGGATACTTGTGGAGCAACCCCGTCTATAAGAATACCAGAAGTACCACCTGGGGTAAAGGTTAAATCGGCAGCATTACCAGCAACATCAAGCAAGGAGCCTCCGTTAAGTTCAATAGGCGATACCATAACGATACCATCGGTATCTAAGTTGGAAGCGACAACGGTATATCTAAAAACGATATTTTGACTGCCTGTACCTGATAGGTAATTGGCATAGACCGTACCTGAGTTAAGAGTAATTTCAATCCTTGGAGTATTGGTTACATTAACATTTTCATTATAGTTAACTATAAAGTCAAGATTTTGCCCAACTGCATATGTGTTATTGGCAGGTGGTGTAACGGATGTTATGGTAGGAGCAGTAACATCTGCAATAGTTCCGTTTAAATCTACATTGTCGATGCCTAGTTTCAGGTTACTAGGATTGGTGACATTATATCCATATAACCTAAATGTTACAGCAGATGTTAACAAATCATAGGTGCCACCTGTTAAATCGAAACTTAAGTTTGTTTGAGTAGCAGGGCTTAAAGGTTGTGTGGCGGCTGTAGCTATAGGGGTGCCAATATCTGCGGTAAATCCATCTATATCAGATCGGAGCGTCCAATAATACGTGTCGTTAACAATAGGGTCAGCATAGCGATCATCAAAAACTAATGATGTAAAAGTCATGCTGTACCCAGCATTTGGGGTAATGGTAAACTCATAATAATCATTGGCATCTGGTGTTGCTCCAGCACCCCATTCATAAGCATTGAATCCATTTGGGTAACCATTGAAAGTAGTAAGACCAGTCCCTTTGCTCATAACACTAAATGTGGCGTTTGTGGGTTGCGCATCTACTGCATGTGTGGCTTGGCTTCCATCTCCTCCAGTAAAAGAGTAGGTTCCAATTTGTGCGTATAGAGAGGTATTTGCCAAGCAGATTAAGGAGAATAAAAAAGGAGCAAAATATTTTCCATTTCTTGTTAATATATTGAGTTGTAGGGTTAGTTTAATCATGGCCAACTTAGTCTATTATTCAATGTTGTTATACTTAAAATACACCAAGGCTTAGTTTTGGTGTATGCGATTTTACTTTAAAACACCTAGTGTTACATCCAACACCAGGTTTTAATAACTTTTAGGTTATTCTAAAAGTCCGTTTTTGTTAGTTTTTAATATAAAAGTTTGCTTGGCGCCCTTCGTGTTAACTGATGTTCCTAACACCACATAACCACCATCCTTGGCATTGCGAATTCGCACTGGAATTTCGTCTCCATCACCACCATAACTTACATTAATTCCATTGGTTTTAGCTTGCCCATTAATATCAACTTCTAAAAGTAAAAGATTCCAATCAGATCGTTCTCGTTCTTCATGGTTATCTGATGTTGCTGCTATTAATAAGCCATTACTTGTGTTAGTAATAGAAGATACAATGGAGTTGAATTCTAAAGGGATAACAAATTCATCCATGACAACACCGTTTATAGAGGTGGCAATGCCAATTTTAAATCCATTTTCTGCAACTGTTTGAACCATTGCAAAACCAACAGAAGTTTTTACTAAATCTCCTTCAAAATTAGCTGCCGAATTTTGATCAAATAGAGGCAGATTACCCACGGGTGCTGCATCTGGAGAAATAGCTGTTAAATCGGTATTGGTTATTATTTCATCTTGGCTAGAATAGCTTATCCAATTAAGTTTTCCATTATTTGATTCATACAATGATTTTGAGGGTATAATATCGACACCAAATACTGGGTATTGCCTAATCTCGTCCCAGGTTTTAGTAAGATTTGTATCATAGCCATTTATAATAACATAAGTGGAGTCGTTTGAATCGTTAAGTTGACCTGTAGAAGTGTAGCCCAAGGCTATAATTTCGTTTGTAGAAGACAACATTATAGCAGATCCATGCTGTGCTCCATAACCCACTTGAATTGTTGTATTAATTCCTCCATCAAAATCGGTTTTAATTAACTGCATGTAAGTTGAGTCATCGTCACTGTTTATACCATCACCAATAAGTATGTAACCATCAGCAATTTCTACAAGAGAAGATCCTAGAAAATCATTTATTGATTGTGCCCATAATTTGTTTCCTAATAGATCTGTTTTCATTAAAAGTGAAGAAGATTCTGAGTAAGTACTAAGTACTAAAAATCCATCATTTAACACGATAAGGTCTTTACTTTCCATCTCATTTGTTTCACTATAAAACTTGAGAAAAGTGTTGGTTTGGCTGGGCTCTAGATTATCTAGAGAGCACCCTGATATAATAGCAAATATGTATAGGTATAAAAATGCAATTCGCATGCTATCTTAGTTTTTTAGGTTTGTAAAAATCGAATGTGTAACCAATTGCAATGCTTAAGTCTTGCAACCTAAACACGTCAGAAGACTCACTTAAATCCCATAATAAATTTGGATTAGATGGGTTTAAAGTACTTTCTTCTTTCGTAGAATTAAAAATTCCATAAGAATAGCGTAACTGCACATTAAAAAATCCTTCGTTAATTCTAACTTTTAACCCACCAGCAATTACACCGTACAAATTAAAACTATTTCGATCTTGAGTGAGATTAATAGTCTGTGTGGTTGCAGGAGCACTTCCTCCTACTGTATTTTTTATGGTTTCTCCAGGGTAGCTTGCATTTAATAATAATTGAGGAGCAACCCCTAAAGCTACATAGGGGGTTAATTTATTGGTTTGCATTATATGGTATTGTATCAGCAAAGGAAGTTCTACGGATGTCTGTAACTCAATTCCATCAAATCCATTTCCATCTATTGAAATATTTGAGATAGGGTTGGTTGGTGTATGTGTTTTCTGAAACTTAATTGAAGTGAAACCTAAGCCAGCAACTGCATAAATATTGTCTTTTAGTTTATACTCTGCATTTACTGCTATTCTAAACCCTAATAAAGGTGCATATTGTTGTTTGTTAGAATTATTTAAATCTTGGGTGCTATTCAATTTGGTAACAATAGGGTTTGAGGTTACAAGCCCACCTAAAATTCCAATACTATATAATGGTTCGTGCCTAAACTTATTATAAAGATTTATAAATTCACTTGGGTCAATAGCAGTGTTTACAGTAAATAAGTGATTATGAGAAAGCAATTGTAGCATTGTTTTTTCTGCTTTTTCAGGTTCTTCTAAAAAAAGGTAAGATAATGTAAGTAATTTTAATGCCTGTGTTTGAGCTGCTTTATCAAATCCTTTTTCCTTGAGGCAATCTCCTATTAGGGACTCTACATCTTGAATTCTACCTTGGTTATATTTACTCTGTGCTTGTTCTAAGTTTAAAACACAATCACTTTTTTCTTCTTGTGCGAATAATAAACTTGGTGAAAAGCCTATTAATATAAAAATGATGAGCGAATAAAAGGTTTTAGTCTTGTACATTCTCACACGTTTTTTCTTTATTAATATCATCTAAATCTGCTACAAAAATTTCCCATTCATCATCGGTCATATTTCTTGTAATATGGGTGCATAGTTTTTCAGCCATTTGGGTTATATCAATAGGCCAAACCCTTACTTCGCCATTGGCAAATCCACCACCTAATAAAAATTCTCCATCGGTAGTAAAGTCTAAGGCAGCAGCCCAATCGTCATAACCAGATAAGACCAGAGGTTGTAGTTTAAGTTCATGCATATTCCAAACACGCAGAGTTCCGTCAAAACTTGCTACCGCTAAATATCTACCGTCTGGGCTAAATTCAACATCGTTAATTTGAGACCTAATCTCGGAAAATACTCTTGTAATGGCTCCCGTAACAGGTTCTAAAATAGCTACTTGTCCCTCTCTGTTTCCTGCCACTAAATATTTACCTTTAGGGCTAAACCTTACTGAAGTAATGGCATGCCCTTTTGTCTCATACACTATGCGCTCTTTATTGCCATTGTCTAGTTCCCAAATAAATACTTTGCCATCGTTTCCTCCTCCTACTAAAAATTTGCCATTAATACTTAATGATAAATGGTTGATTTTTACAGAAGGGCGGATAAAGGCACTTACTTTATTGGTAGAAAAATTATATTTAACAATATCTCTTCCATTATCTTGCAAGGCTAAAAATTCTTTTCCAGAAGGTAAAAGAACTGTATTTTGAACGATACCATAAAAGCCTTCCAACTTTCGTTCTTTGTTTGTGGATAAATCAAAATAACTGATAAAAGTTGCTTTGTTAACTGTAGGGTAATCACCACTTGCAATCAGCCATTTACCATTGGGGTCACCCGTAAGGTCTTTGGTATTATACCCTTGCCTTGCTGCTATAATTGTATCGGCTTGTACCTGTCCGTTTTTAACCGACCATTGAAGTATTTTTCCTTCGGAATCGGCTGAAAATAACCCTCGTTCGCTGCTGCCATTATTAATAACTACATTAACCTGTTGAGAATGACCTTTTAAGCTTTTTGTAGATTCATCGCCAAATTGGCTTAAGGCTTTAAAAACACCATCGTAAATATCGGAGTTAAAGCTTGGGCCATCATGTTCTACGTTAAAATTATAGCCTTGCCTGGCCAGCAACCCTTTTAATTGGTTATCTGGTATGTTTTTAGTAGCTTTAATGGCAAGGGATTTAGAAAGTGCGAGATACCGAAGTTTATCTGCTTTTTTCTTTTCTTGTTGTGCTTGTGCTTCCGCTCTTCTAGCTTCTTCTCCTTTATCTAATGCAATTTGTTCCTTGTCTTTTGCATTGGCTTCAGCGTTTTGAGCCCTTCTTTTTGCATCTTCAGCTATTCTCTTTTCTTCAATTGCTTTAGCTTCCGATTTTCTGGCATCTTCTGCAGATAAATCTGCTCTAAGCTTTTCTTGATTTGCAAGTTTTGTTTGGGCTTCTGCTTCCAGTGTTTTTTCTTCCGCAATTTTTCTTTGATCTTCTGCTATAACCAAATTTGCCTGCGCATCTTTTCTAGCATCTTCTGCTTCTGTTTTGGCAACAAATGCAAATAGTAAAAAGAACAGTGAAATAACCGTTGCAGCTCCCATAATGAGGGCTGTCATTCGAGCTCTTTTTAAAGCTCTTTTTGCTTGCAGTTCTTTAATTTTCTGTTCTTCTTCAAATTCCTTTTTAGAATATTCGAGAAAGACCATGGTACGTTCATAGGCAAGGTCGTACCGTTGCCCCCAAACCAGTGTGGGCTTATGTTTTAGTTGCCAGTTAAGTGCTAATTGTAAATCTGGTGGTCGCCATAAACCGCCTTTGCCTACTTGGTGCATGGCAGATGCCTCTGAAAGGCGTAAATACATGCCTACTGCTTCCGATTCTTCATCTACCCAGTTTTTTAATCGTACCCAAATTCGCATTAAACTTTCGTGCGAAATGTCAATCATCGAATCCGCATGCAAAATCTGGTCTGCAGGCGGCATTAATAAAGATCTACCTGGTTCTCTGAATCGTTCAATTACGCTGGATACTTCTTCTACCGAAACATCAGCAATAGAGGCAATTTCACTGAGTAGGGTAGGACGCCTAATCCCAAAATTCTCCCCACGTTTTTCAGTAATGGCCTTAAATAAGATAGCACAAATTTCTCGCTGGTAGTCATTTAGCTCATCAAATGCTTCGTTGGCATGCATCGAAAGGGCTTCTTCCATGGTGCCAATGGCCTCATAATGCTTGAGGTCCATCTCTTCAACTTCTGTTTCCTTATTGTTTTTCCAATAATCCCAAGTACGCATTAAGGCGTGTTGAAGAATAGGAAGTTGATCTGGGTTATCTCCTAAATCGTTTAGTAGTTTTTGAACAAGCCTTGGTGTAATATTACCTCCTCCCACAGCAACAGGGCCTTCAATGGCTTTTCGCTTTTGCTCACGTGTGAGCATTGGAATTAGGTAATGACTATCGTTTATTTTTCTAGTTAGTTCTGCAAATTGGGCACATTCTCCAATAAAATCAGAACGCATTGTAATGGCAATGTAAATGGGCTCATCTTCATAATTAATGGCTTCCATTAAGAGGTTAATAAAACTCAGAGTTTCATTAACAGAGTCTTTGTTTAGGCTGTCATCTTTAAACCTAAATAGTTCTTCAAATTGATCTACAAGTATTAAATAGTTTTTACCTGTTTGTTTTCTTGTTTGCTGTATGGCTTCTACTAATCCTAATGAACTACTTTTCATTAGGGTAGAAATAATCGTTCTTTTTATTTTTCGGTCTTCGTAATTGGCAGTATCATACGAAGGATCGTGCTCTAGGATGGCCTCGCTTAAATTTTCAATTGGGTTACTGCCTGGTCTGGTTACAACTACCTCCCAGTTGGGGCCTGTTTCTGTAAGAAACCCACCGTATAAAATGGGTAGGGCTCCACAGTAAATAAATGATGATTTACCACTACCTGAAGGGCCAATAATGCCAACAAACCTATGCTGAGATAACTTCATCAACACTTCATCTGTTTGTCCTTCTCTACCAAAGAATAAATGACTTTCGTCTATATTAAATGGTCTGAGCCCAGGAAATGGATTTTCAATATGGCTGGTAATGGTGGTACTCATATTGCCTTGTTTAATCCTTTAATAAACTTTAAAATGTCTTCTTCAGAATTCTTTTTATCTTTTGCATTTATAAGCTCAACTTCGTAATCTTCGAAACTATCTTTAGATAGTTCAATACCTTTGCCTGCAAAAATGGCTTTGCCAACAATAGGTTTTACTCTGCCCAATCCAGGTGCTTTTAATAGATCTAAAAGTTTCATTCTTACCCAGTTGGTGTTTACTTTTTCTTGAAAAACTATCGCTAAGTCAAGCTGCTTTAATTTTTCAAGGTGACTTTTTCTAATTTCCAATAAGTTTTTATCAAAATCTGGCTCAATCACATTTAACCCACATTTAACTAAGAATTTTATGGTAGAAGAAACCGATTCTTTGTCAATCTTGTCGTAGATGAGGTAAACATTAAGCTTTTTCTTATCTACATGAAAAGTGTTTTCTTCTTCTTGAATTCCAAATTTTTCATTAGCGAAAATTTCTTCTCGCATTATATTTTTAAAATCTTCTAATGGAGTTTGAAGTACTTCGGCTCCTTCTAATGCCGCTACATCTCTCTGTAAATTTTCTAAAAATGCCTTTTGCTTATCGCTTGACTTTGATTGGCTTGGGTTAATCCAAATTAAGCGTTGCATTTTACCTCCATTTTTGGTCTCTACTTGCGAGGCTAACCTGTTTTGCAAGTCAACTACAGAACGGTCGCTTCCTTCTGGAATATCTCCGTAGGAGTTTCCTAATAAATGAATGCCAAAAACGCATTCAGCTAAGTTCTTATTTATTTCATCGGTAAGCTCATTTGCTTTTGTTGAAAGGTTATGGTTTGGTAACACTTTGAATCCGTGTCGTTGGAGTTCTCTGCGGATAATATTACGCTGAATGGAGAGGTCATTACCAGTGGTTGCTAGGTAGATAGCTTTTCGTTCAAATAATGGTTTTACGTTCTTTTCACTATTTTCTTGTTCATATAATAGCTCATTAATGTCAAAAGCTAAGTCAACAAGTTTCATCCAATAAATACTTTCTGCCTCAGGGCCGAAATAGTCATAAAAAGCCTCCTTTTTATTTTCTTCATTTTCAGTATCGTACAAATCGTAAGGGATTAGCTGATTAAGTTTAGTCGGAAGTAATTCAATCCCTACATCTTCCTTCATTACTTTAAGTATTCTACTACTGGATTTTTGGGTACTATAAAATTCTTCAATGGCATCTAAACAAGGGCCACTTTTTGCCATCTCCTTAGAAATAATACTAACTAGAACACCTGTGTTTTTTAATTCGGTTTTTGTTAACGAATCAGCATCGGATTTGGAAACGATTACGGGGTTGGCACCTAATACTTGACTTAAAATAGTTTGCAAAAATTTTTCAAAACTGCTAACCCATCCAGGATTTTCTCCTTCAGATTTATTGTCAGTTTCGCTATAATTAATTAAAATATCTATTTCCATTGTAGATAATTATGGTTTTGAATATTGGTAAAAATGGTTTTGCAAGTTTTTACTTGCCGTATTAATCAATCTATTTGAAAGTGCCTTATAGTTAGTTAGCACATCAAAAATATCGTTTAAGTTTAGTTTAAATAGCTTAACTTCTTCTTTGGCAATAAGATGGTTAATCGATAATTCATTATTAGAAAAAAGGTTGCTAACCAATTCGTGTTCCATAAAAACTGACTCATTTCCATCACTTAGCACCACAGTTGGTTTATTGTGCAATATATAATAAGCATATCCTTCGTCTGTAATGTTAAGCTCTTCATCTTCTTCCAACTCAATTAACTCTGCTTTATCAATAATTTGAGAAATATGAAGACCAGAAAGGAATTTGAATGCATCTCCGTCTGCAAAAAAGCGACACATATCAAATTTTAATGGTTGCTCTTTCTCTATTCGTTCCATTGTTATTTTATAAGCGCTGTTTTGCATCACTAATCGATCTGAAATACTGTCGTAAATTTCTCTATCGGTTTGTATAATTATGGAAGCAGCTAACTCGGATAATAGGTTGTCTGGGTTAAACATTTGTGCAACGATGCTACTGGTTACATCTGGTTGGGTATTAAACTTAAGGGCATAGAGTGTACATGCCTTCGTCCATCTATTTATATTATTATAATCTCTATTTAGTAAAAAATTATAGGTTGTAGCTTCGTTATAAGACTGTCGTGGGTAAAAATGTTGAAGTTTTGTAAGTTTCTCTTGTGTTTCTATATCATCAAGCAACGGAAAAAGTTTTGGCTTTAGATCAGGTGAAATAAAAATATCCAAAAGCTCCAACGCAAATGTATTTCCTTCACTTGTACCAGATTCAATGTTTTCCTTTACAAGTTCTATAGACTCACTATCGTAAAGCATAGAAAGTATAATGTAAATCATACTAAAATTACTTTCTACCTCATGAGCCAATGCCTTTTTTAAGGGCTCATTATAAGCTTCGTTTGATAATTCATCTATGGCTGCTAAATTCCAGATTCCTTTACCAATTTCATCTGATAAAATATCATTTAAATGACCAGTTTCATTTTCAGATGCTCTAAATTTCTTTTCTTTAAAAGCTAGCAAAACCTGTCTTACTATTTTTCTATCAGGGAAATCTATTTTTTCCCATAAAATTTCATGAGACTCAGGTGCGTCAATTTGGCTTATAATAGAAATGATTTTAAGCATTACAGATTGACTCTGTCCGGAGCGGTGAAATGCATTTTCTAAACTTTGGAGAACTGCTTCTCCTGATTCTATTAGAGCTGAGGAGGCATCGTATGTAAATGTTTTGTTAGAGAGTAACTCTATGAGTAGTGGCCAAGTTTCCTTTCGACTTACTTTACGAGCAGTAATTATGGCATGCTTTTTAACTTCTAAATTCTGATCTCTCAATAATTCAAGTAAAACGAAAATGGATTTATCCGAAATTAGGCTACGTAATAATTTTGTGGCCAGAATCCTATCTTCCTTAACATGTGATTTTGAAAGGGTGTATAGCCTATCAGGCGAAATAGATATTACATCATTAGCTTCTGCCTCGGTAGCTGCTTTAGTAGCTAAATCCTTTAATTCTTGATTAGAGGCAGATGGTTTCGAATCAAATTCCAATTCCATCTCTTTAATTTTTTTGTCAAGGTAATTAAATACATTCCCTTTAACAGTTTCTACCAAACCTAAGGCTGTTTTCTCAAATGAGCCAGGGTTTGTTTTTTCCAAAAGCTTTAAATCGTTTATAACTTGTTCTTCGGGTATATGAGTATTGCTTTTTTGCTTTCCAGAGCCAGTTGTTTTTTTATTCTTCTCTAAGGTGTATTGTAGTGTTGATTTATACCCTGTATGCAATCTGTTAGTAATAAAATACCAGCCAAATAACATTGGTATTAGGCCAACACTAACATAAATAATCTCTACATTAAATTGATTCATGCCAAACAGAATAAGACCTGCAAGTACACTGCCAATAGCTGTTACAACACCTTCAACTTTGGTTGTAACATCAAATTTTACATCGCTATCTATGGGGAGAAAGTAGAGTTTGAACGTAGGCCCATCCAGGGCGTCTTTCAGGGCATCTATAAATAGTTTACTAGCAGCAATGGCTAAGAAGAACCAAACAAAGTTTCCGGTTTCCTGTGTAAAGCCCATTATCAAGCCAACGAGCAATGCAATTGCTGTAAGGCCGATGGCCAATAGTGGATTGACCAGTAGAGATACTTTTAAACCGTAGTTTTCTATGAGCCAGTCGGTAACAAATGTTTGAAATAAGAAACTGAAAATAACAACGGTTGCTTCAAATTTTGCTAAGAATGCACCTTTTTCAGCTACAGTTGTCCACTGTATGTTTGTTACAGTTAAAAAACTATAATCAATAAAAGTTACCGCAATTAATGAAACGATTACGAACAGGGTCATCCATCTGGTGTACTTATTGCCAAATATTTTAATAAAAGATTGCGATTTTACCTTTTTTAAAGAAATGGCCGATTTGTTCAGAAGTGGGTTTGTTAATAATGAAGCTAAGATCATTCCCACAATGCCAATTACGGAGCCAAGGTAAAGTTGAGGTGTGTCAATAATGGCATTGTCCAATATATAACCAATTGCGAATAACGATATAATTGAAGCTATAAGTTGGCCGGTATCAATTCCTCCAATAACTCTTTTTGATTGTTTCAGATTAAAAACCCTTCCGAAATAACCCCAAAAAATTAAACTAGCAATAAATGAAAAAGGCAGAGCCAAAACAAACGCTATAAATACAATTACTTCATTGGCCTCTTTAGCATTACTTTGTGTCCAAATTACAGCAGTGCCTCCAAGTAAAAGTAGCAGAAATAAGAATACTAAATTTTTAAAGGCAATTTTACGTTGAAGGTATGCGTAGATATAGGTGCTAAAAACACTGAGTACCCCAGAAAAAAGTATAGCCTGAGCCAGTATGGTGTTGTCTTCAAATTTTGCTAAGAATAAAGCAGGGGCAGCTACATCATAGGTGGCTAAAAAAATGCCCATAAAAAAACCTAAAAGTAACATTAAGCTTATTGAAGTTAGTTCTTCAGGGCGCGCATTAAATGTCTTGAGAATGAGGTTTTTCAAGGTTAGGCTGTTAATTAATACGAAAGATAAGGTAATTTTGATTTCTTACAAAGTAATAAGCTCTCTCAAATTGCTATTTTTAACTAGGTAGTAAAAGTGAGCTATCGCCAAAGCTTAAAAATCGATACTCGTTTTCTAAGGCATGACTATAGATGGCATTCCAGTCATCTCCAATAAAAGCAGCTACAAGCAATATTAGAGTGCTTTCTGGCTGGTGAAAATTTGTAATAAGCCCTTGGCAAACCCTAAATTTATAGCCAGGAAAAATGAATATTTCCGTATCGCCAATAATATGATTGAGGCAATTATTTTTAGCGTATAAAAGGATTGCTTCAAACGCATCTTTCCTAATTGGTAATTTATCTTTTTCCTCATAAGGAAAAAGTTTTTCAATATGGAAACTGGCCTTTGGGTTATCAAGTAGTTTAACACCAAACCAGTACAGGCTTTCGAGGGTTCTCATCGAGGTTGTGCCTACTGGTATGATAAACGTAGCATCTATAACCGATTTTATTACATCAATAGGTACGATCATAGTTTCATTATGCATAGGATGCTCTGTAACTGATGCGGCTTTTATAGGCATAAAAGTACCCGCTCCTACGTGCAATGTGAAGTGCTTTTGTTGTATTTTTTTTGCTGCTAATTTCTCTAAAATTTCAGTAGTAAAGTGGAGCCCTGCTGTGGGGGCAGCAACAGCGCCATTTATTTTGGAATATACCGTTTGATACCTTTGCTTATCATCTTTGCTTACATCCCTTTTAATATAAGGTGGCAATGGAGTATCTCCAAGATTATCAATAAGTTGCGAAAATGACAAGTTGTTCATATTCCAACTAAACTCAACAAGTTTACTGGCTCTGTTTACTAATTTTGCACTTAGTTTTATTAATTGATTTTCAACTTTTATAACTTTAGTCAACACTTCAGTTTCTTTCCACTTTTTTAAGTTGCCAATCATACACTCCCATACAATGGGTTCGGAGGTTTCTAGAGCTAGGCTAATTTCATTATTATAAGCTGGTTTTAGCAAAAATATTTCGATGTTAGCTCCTGTTTCTTTTTGTAAATGTATCCGTGCGGGAATTACCTTTGTATTATTAAAAAAGAGTGTAGAATTGGAAGGGATTAATTCTGTTATTTCATTGAAATAATAGTCGTTAATTTGCCCGTTATTATAAAATAAAAGCTTAGAGTTATCCCTTTTGGATGTGCCCTCAAATGCGATTTTCTCATTTGGTAAATTGTAAATAAATTTTGCTAAATCTACTTTTGGTTCTTTTTGCATAGGTTAACTCAGGTTTAAAGCAAAATTGCTTAGAATTGAGTGTTCTTAACAAGTAAAATGGGATTAAAATTTAAAATTGAATACCGAAAGCTGAATTTTATATTTGACGCTGGTACTAGTAGAGGAGTTTTAAACCATAAAGAAACATGGTTTATTAAAGCTTTTGATAGCAACATGCCTTTGGTCGTAGGTATTGGAGAAGCAGGTCCTTTAAAGGGGCTTAGTATAGACGATATTCCTGATTTTGAGCAGGTGCTAGAAAATGAGTTAACAAAGCTAGATGGGAAAGCAATTCCTACATCCCCTGATGAGGTATTTACTTTAGCTCAATCTGTGAGTTTGCATTTGCCATCTGTAAGATTTGGTATTGAAACGGCTCTACTTGATTTGCTTTATGGTGGAGTAAAAAAATGCTTTGATAATAAATTTTATCAAGATGGACAGTCTATTCAAATTAATGGTTTAGTGTGGATGGGAGATAGTGCGTTAATGCAAAAAAGGCTTGCAAATAAGATTAATGCGGGGTTTAAATGTATTAAAGTTAAAATTGGAGCCATAGATTTACCAAACGAATTACAATTACTTAAATTGGCCAGAGAGGCTTATGATAGTTCAAAATTGGAGCTAAGAGTAGATGCAAATGGCGCATTTTCCTACAATGAGGCTCAACATCTTCTGGAGGAATTACATAAGCTTGAGGTGCACTCCATTGAACAACCAATAAAGGCAGGACAGTATAAATTAATGGAGCAACTTTGTAAAAATACACCTGTGCCAATAGCCTTAGACGAAGAGCTAATTGGCATTAATACATTTGCAGAAAAGGAGAAGTTATTACTAGGAATAAGGCCTCAATATATTATTTTAAAACCATTATTATTAGGTGGTTTTAAAAGTTGTCTGGAGTGGATTGAATTGGCAGAACGCATGGGGATTGGCTGGTGGTTAACATCAGCATTGGAATCTAATATTGGATTGAATGCTATTTGCCAATTTGCTTCTAGTTTACAAGTAACATTACCTCAAGGTTTAGGTACAGGAAGTTTATACGATAATAATGTGGATTCTCCTTTAGAAGTTGTGAGGGATTTTATTCACTATAATCAATCTAAAAATTGGGAAGAATTGAATGGTGATTAAGTTTCACTTTAAAATAGCACCTTTTAGTGCTGCTGCCCACTTAAGATTCAATGTTATAATAATTTAAAATGACCTGCTTTTTGTGTTGTTTTGCTGCAAAAAATGTTTCTGTTATTTTTTCATCTTTAAAAATCTTAAAAATTCTGTTATGCCTTTTCTTGTTGAGAATATACTCTTTACAACATTGAAATAACCTTTTAAAGATAACTTTTGTTTGATAGGTTCTGGTAATGTAATAGGAGGTAAATCTGATGTGTTAATCTTTGCTAGTTCCTTATCTAAGTCAATGCCTTGTATTTTATTAGAATTTACAAAGCTTTCCTGAGCCTGTTCAGCAAATCCTAACTTCTCTTCCAACACACCTTTGTTATTATGTGTTATTGCATCTTTTGGGTCAATTTCAATGGCTTTATTATAATCTTCTAAGGCACCTTGGTAATCTTTATAGTAATCTTTTACAAATGCTCTACACGAATAGCGGTATGCATTTTCTGGTTCAAGTTCAACTGCTTTATTAAAATCAACAATGGCGAATTTAGCCTCTCCTGCCAAATGGTAACAAAGTCCACGATCAGCGTATAAATCAGCATTAATTGGGAATAGATTTATTAATCTGTTGTAAGAATCTATTGCTAAGTCAAATTGATTAAGCTTAAACTGGGCTTTTGCATACCAGGTTAATGCTTCAGCGTTATAGCTGTTGTTGGCAAGAATTGGTGTTAGCTCATCTATTACCTCTTGGTATTTACCATCATTAATTAAGTTTTCATAGGTGCTCATAACGTACAATTTAAGCATTATAATAATGTTAGTAACTGTAAATAAATGCTCTGTTTTGACTTGCTATTTTGTCTTTACTTTTCGTTAAAAAATAGAACCATAGCTATGGCTATGCTTAGATTTTTTGCCTCAATTAAAAACAAAATTTCTGAATCAAATTCAAAGCACTTATTTATTTACAGTTACTAAGTATTAATCGGGTTCAGGCTACTAAGTTAACCTATTTTTAAATTACATAATTCATTTTATAGAACCACGGATTTAAGCCAGTGTTTGTATAATTATATATAATCTGCATTTAATTGTACTTTAAGAAATATCAATCTAATTAAAATGCAAATTTCAATTATTATTCTATTTTAGTATTAAACTCTATTAAAATTAATATGATTAGAAGTATTGGCTTTATTTTTATTCAATTGGCTATTGCTTTTGCAAGTTATGGGCAAGCAACTTTAGATAGCTTGTTATTTGCTTACGAAGAACAAATTGGAAGCAAGAAAATTGAAACGGGGATAAAAATTAGTAGTTATCATGATAACGACAACCTGTTTAAGTCGTTAGAATATGCAAATGAAGCACTCGCTTTTGCACATGAGTTTGGCACTGATAGTGATTTGTTAATAGTAAATAATCGTTTGGGAATTGTTTATTATAAGCTGGGAGACCTCTCTAAAAGCAATGATTATTTTTTGGAAGCACTGAAACTAGTGAGCTTATCAAATGCCTCTGATATTGCTAATGAGAGTAGGCTTATGAATAATATAGCCAATAATTACGGTGAGTTAAAGCAGTCAGAGTTGGCTATTTCTTATTATAAAAAATCTCTGAAGCTTAAAGAGAAATTACTAGACAGTGCCAGGTACTCCATCACTCTTAATAATATGGCGTTAACCTATAGCAGTCTTCATTATTACGATTCGGCCTATAATACGTTAAAAGAAGCCTTACTTATAGATAATTTGTTAGGTGATAAGGTTTCTATAGCCTATTCAAATGGCTCCTTGGGGGAAATTTTTCTGGATGAAGGAATTGGAGATTCAGCTACTTTTTATTTAAATAAATCGTTGGAGTTTTTTAAGAAAATACCAGATACCGATTATGTTTTAGGGTATTACCATCAAAAACTAGGGGAGGCAGCAACTTTATTATTTCAGCACGAAGAGGCTTATGACCATTTTATTGTAGCTCTTGCTAGTTCCATAAAAGTAGGAGCTAAACCCATTCAACGCGATTGTTATAAGGGACTCGAAATTGTTTCTAAACAATTAGGAAGGTTTGAAAAAGCCTATGAATACAGCCAGTTGTATTCATCGTTACAGGATACTTTGTTTAAAGCGGAATCTGCGCAAAAATTAAGTGCGATTGAAACTAGTTATCAAATTAAAAATAAGGAGCAAGAAATTTCTATATTAAATGCGAATGCTGAAGCCGATCAGTACAAGTTTTATGCTGCCATTGTTGCCATTTTTTTAGTTGTAATTTTATTGGGTTTTATATATTACCAGTATTTGTTTAAATCAAAAGCAAATCAACTGTTGGAAATAAAGAACCTTACTATTGAAAAGCAGAACAAAGAAATAATGGATGGGGTAGAGTATGCCAAGGGCATTCAAGAAGCTATTTTACCAGATTTTACTACCATTGACTCCTTCTATCGTAAAACGTATTTATATTATAAGCCTTCACAAGTTGTTAGTGGAGATTTTTATTGGGTAGATAAAATTAATGGAGATGTTATTTTAGTGCTTGCGGATGGTACTGGTCATGGGGTTCCAGGAGCTTTTTTAAGTGTTATGGGCACAAGCCTCTTAAAGCAAATAATAACAGAAAACAGAATTTGTAAGCCCGATGAAATTCTAAAATCATTAAATGAGAAAGTGATCGAAATTCTTGGACAATCAGGGTTGAACAGTTCTCTAAAGGATGGCATGGATGTAGCCGTTTGCACATATAATAAGGAGAAAAAACGATTAGCATTTTCTGGAGCCAAAAGGCCATTGCTTCTCAAAAAAGGTAATCAAATACAGCTAATTAAAGGGAATAGAAATTCTGTTGGGGGTAATTCAGGAACTGTACCAATATTTGACATTCATTATTTTGATGTGGACGAAGGCGATTCTATCATTCTTTTTACAGATGGGGTTGTCGATCAATTTGGAGGGCAAGAAAATAAAAAGTTTTTAACAAAACGTTTGGTGCAAATAGCTGAGAAAGGAAATGGGATTGATAATTTAGTTAATCAATTCGAGCCTGAGATTAAAAAGTGGACAGGACAAACAGAACAAACAGACGATATGCTTTTACTGGCTGTTGAACTTTA
>JAMOMJ010000227.1 GCA_027067135.1 Cyclobacteriaceae bacterium | reverse complement strand
AAATAAGATTAATGGCGACGGCATGCCTTTCACCCTCAAATGGAGAAGACTCACTAACCAATGTAATTTCTGGTGTATTATCGACACCAGCTTTTTGCCGAGAGTTTTTTATTCTCTTTAAACTGGAATTCTCTGTAGGAATAATATTACTGAGTGATGAGGAGTTTCCTTGATACCAATTCATAAGTCTTTTTTCGACGTCGCTTTGTTCGCATTTTTTTTTCTTGCAATCGAATTTTTGATACCCAGCATGTCGTAAGCTATAAATTAATTCTAGCGAAAACTCTTCCGCGAGCTCTCCAATACAGAGACGCGCTGCGTCAATTAAAGCTGCGTCACCTCCGCCGATGACTAGGGGAGTGCGCTTACCGTATTTTCTGCGATCGCGCGAAATTCTTTCTATAAAATCGTAATCCCAGTATTCTGAATTTGTGTCTGGGGCTCCAAATTCAATTCCAAAGCCATTTGCCAAAATGATTACATCGTAGTCATTGTGAAAATTGTTTAAGTTTGCATTGTTTCTAGAATAATTTTCAATTTGAACATTCCAGTGCATTGGCCCATTTTCTTTTTCTATTTTTTGTTTGAAACCAACAACATTTATGTCAAAATGTATTGAACCTCTCCATTTGTCGTATCCACTTTTAAACGCTGGATCTTCTCGTATTTCATTTATAATACTGGTCATCGAACCAGCATTCCAATTCATCAGTGGTAGGTTGGTGGTAGAAGAAAAAATATCTGCTGTTGGCCATTCTGCTAGACTAGGGTGCCCATATCGGTGCCCTGCCTGACTTTGAACCCATATAAGCTCCTTGCCAGCCTCTACTAAAGTTACGCTTTCATGGCCTAGGGCTTTTAGTGAAAAAAAGCATGTTGTGCCAGATAGACCACCGCCTACAATTAACACACGTTTATCTTTGTGCTTATCAAGCATTTTTTTTGCTAAATATGTTGATCGTCTTTGTTGAGCATAAAAACTCACATTAGGGGCTCGTTTGGGGAGACTATAAACCTGCGGTAAAGCTTCTAATTTAGTATCTATCCCAGAGGTTGATCGTTGAAAGACCTTAAATTGCGAAAACTCGTCTTTAAAATTCTTAGTCATCTAATTCCCCACCCATTCGAACTATAGTTCAGAAAACAAAATTTTAGTATCAATTGCAAGGAATTTTTTTGCAGAAAGCGAAGTTAATTTGATAGTCCTCCTAAAGTTTAAGGTTGTTTTCAAAGGGTAATATCTCCCATTTTTAATGGGTCTACTAGTGGAACGGTAATCCTCCAATTTTTAACGGGTTCGTTTGTAGAACTACGCAGTATGTTTCATTTTCGTGGCAGGGCTGGGCATATTGGGTCGATCGTTGTTGTATATCCAGAGCTAACATGTGGGCTATACGTGCATTTTTATTTGCGCATTGAGCACAAATGGACTGTTTTTCGTAAAAAGCGCTTGGATCAGAGCAATTAAAATTAGGTTTAATGTAATAATAGCTTGGGTCGATACAATTTAAACCTTAGTAAACGCGACTTTTCCTGCTTATTTACAATTTTCTTTTTGATCAGAAAGTGGAAAATTGGGAGATTTTGGCCATAGTAGAATTTTAACTGCAATTTCTGGTCAAAATTTTCCCTGTTATTAGCTCGATAACAGGGAATTTGTGAGACTGGTTAGATAAGTTATTCCTGCACCACCAACTAATTCCCTACAAACCAGCTACATTCGAGTGCTTTGATTTTATGTTGATATATCGGGCTGTTAGCTGGGTATTGGTGGTGTAGAGACTTGGTTTTTCTGTAAAAACTGTTGAATTTAAGGTCGTTTCTTCAAAACGTCTCTGTTGGCCATTTTGGTGTCCGAACGAGTGGGCTGTTGCTGGTTTTGGCTGAGTTTGGTTGAGGATTCTCGTCAGGTTTACTGGTCAAAGCCTAATAAGCTTTGCTGTTGTTTCCACTCCAACGGGAGCGTGGGGCTAAACGAATAAGCTCGTTGTTTGTTAAGCTGATAGGTTGAGTGCCAGTGAGGATCGATTTGACGATGCTTGGTGATAGGAATGCAAGGGGAAGTAATCGACTGACCTCGCCCGGATCTTTTTTAGCTTTACTGGCAATCTGTATGATTGAATTTACTTTGCCGCTTTTTAAAAGACTAAACCAATAATGGGTTTGGGTAATGGTGTTGATGAGTTTGGGATCAAGATTGTTTTGTTGATGGGTATGGCCAATGATAATTTGAGTTTAGACCCCTCATACATTTGCGTCTGATGAAATTTGATGTTGATGTTGATGTTGATGTTGATGTTGATGCTGGTATTGGTACGGTCAATGCGAGCAAATAGTTTTGATACTAGGGCTTTGCGTTCGATCATGAGGGAGCTTCCTT
>JAMOMJ010000226.1 GCA_027067135.1 Cyclobacteriaceae bacterium | reverse complement strand
AAATCCAGAATAGTACCAGAGTTTGACCCCATTACAAAGTTTAAATACATATCCCATCCTTTAACAGGAGATATAAATACCTGTGCCCCAATATCGCTCATCCCATCGGTATCGGTATATATATTCCAGTCGTTAAACAAGCCTACCATTACAGCAAATCGGTCGGTAAACGAATAATCTGCTTTTATACCTGCATTTTGAAACGGGCCGTTCGTAAATAAATAGGAGGTTGAATAATTGAAATTGCCTGCCGGAGAAATTACTTCATAACCTACAAAGGTTCCCATATAACCCGCTGTTAATGAGAGTTTTTCTGTAATATTATACGATAAGTATAAATTTTGTATGCCCACCATTGGGCCTTCCCCGTCTCCATCTGGGTCAAAAATCGGAATTGATTTAAAGCTTCGCGGCCCAAAAGAAAATTCGGCCATAAAACTTACGTTTTTAAATGATTTTGCCAGGGCTACATCTAACATACCTATCGAAAGTGAATTTCTATTATCTGCAAAGGATGTAGGAATATTGTCTTTCCCAGAAAAATCGTAGGTATAATAGACATCCACAGAGCCTGTAACCTCTAAAGGGCTACTTTCTTTTTCATTTTGTGCTACTAATGTTAGCGGTAGTGCAAAAATTGTTGCTACAACAATTAATAAACACTTGTTCTTGATTACATTTGTTTTGTGCTTCATAAGTTTGATTTTTTCAGATTTGTGAATTAAGTCCTGCTTCTACATGTTTGCCGACATGTGAAGCAGGCATTTTTTATTTTTAATCATCATAAATAATTGTATAGCCTCTAATGCCATGCTCGTGGCTATCCAACCCTTCTATTTCGTGTTGTTCAGATACCCTAATACCTGTTGTTTTCTTTAGTATATAAAATATTGCAAATGCTATAGGAAATGCAACTGCACCGTACGCAAGTACTCCATATAATTGTTTTATAAAAGTAAGCTCTGCATTGCTGGAGAATATGCCTACGGCTAGTGTGCCCCAAATTCCGCATGTTAAATGCACCGAAACCGCTCCTACTACATCATCAAGTTTAAGTTTATCCAGTAAAATAGAAGAAAGCACTACTAATATGCCTGCAATTGCTCCAATCAATAATGAAGCGTTTACTGAAACAACATCTGCTCCGGCAGTAATTCCTACCAATCCGGCCAAAATCCCGTTCATTGCCATGCCCAAATCCATTCGTTTAAATAAAATATAGGCTGTAAAAAAGCCAAATAGCCCTCCGGCTGTTGCTGCCAGGCTTGTGGTAACCAATACAAAAGAAACTAAATCGGGGTTGGCCGAAAGAACCGAACCTCCGTTAAACCCAAACCAGCCAAACCAAAGTAAAAACACCCCGATAACGGCTAATGGTACAGACGCCCCCGGTTTATCGATTACCTTACCATTTACATATTTACCAAGTCTTGGCCCAATAACCATTATTCCTGCTAAAGCTCCCCAACCTCCTACGGAGTGAACCAAAGTAGAACCCGCAAAATCGTAAAAACCTAAGGTATTTAACCAGCCACCTCCCCATTTCCAGCTTCCAAGAAAAGGATACACCAACCCAACATAAATCAAGGTAAAAATCATATATCCAGAAATTTTTACACGTTCAGCAATAGCACCTGAAACTATGGTTGCAGCAGTTGCTGCAAACATTGCCTGAAACAGAAAATCTGTCCAATAGGTATAGCCTCCACTTGCGTACCCAATGGAAGCACCATCGGTTACCGGATCAAAGCCAATGCCGAAACCCGCAAAACCAAGTACTCCTTCAAAAAAATTAAAATTGCCCGGGTACATCAGGTTAAACCCAATTAAAAAATAAGTGAAAATTCCAATTAGGGGTGTAATGGTATTTTTAAAAAGTATGTTTACGGTATTCTTGGATTGCCCAAAGCCTGCTTCCACACCAGCAAAACCAAGGTGCATAATAAATACCATGGCTGTAGCCAACATCATCCATAAGTTATTAGCCGTAAATAATGCTTCTGCGCCAATGGAAGCAGCATCCGTAATACCAGTATTTAGCTCAGATGAGGCAATAAATAATTCTGCTGATTTAGATAAAGTTTCTGTCATGTTAAAGATTGTTATATTTAAAAATTCATATTCATTATACCGTGCGACCATTTGCGCCTACTCTTAGTAACTGTAAATAAATAACTACTCTGTTTTGACTTGCTTTTTTGTCTTTATTTTTCGCCTGTCTGGCCGGCAGGCAGGTTAAAAAATAGAACCATAGCTATGGCTATGCTTAGATTTTTTGCCTTAATTAAAAACAAAATTTCTGAATCAAATTCAAAGCACTTATTTATTTACAGTTACTTAGCATTAGCTCTAGGGCATAATTTAACCCTCCTTTGTAAAATA
>JAMOMJ010000225.1 GCA_027067135.1 Cyclobacteriaceae bacterium | reverse complement strand
CGTGAAACCCTAGCTCAGGCCTTAGAAAAAATGCTAGCTCATGATGGCCCTTATGTGTTGGAGATTAAGGTAGAACAAGAAGAAAATGTATTTCCAATGGTTCCTCCGGGAGCATCAGTTTCAGAGGTAATCTTAGAATAATACGATAATGGAAGAAGAAAAAAAATTATATACAATATCGGCTTTAACAGAGAATAAGGCAGGTTTATTGAATGGGGTAACCATTATTTTTACTAGGCGCAAGCTTAATATCGAATCCATTAACGTTTCTGAAACGGAAGTGGAGGGCGTGAGTAGATATACCATTGTGGTTTCAACCACTCGTCATAAGGCAGAGCTGGTGGTTAAGCAAATAAACAAGCTAATAGAGGTATTGGCAGCTTTTTTATACGAGGAAGAAAATATTTATTACCAGGAGTTAGCCATGTTAAAATTGCCTACCGAGGCGTTTTTAAATGGAAACACCATTGAAACCATTGTGCGAAACAATGGAGCAAGAATATTGGTGATTGAAGAAGACCATATTGTTATTGAAAAGACAGGCCACCGTAAAGAAATAAGAGAGCTCTTTGAGCATTTAAAACCGTTTGGTGTGCTTGAATATGTGCGCTCAGGTCGAATAGCAATATCAAAATCTAAACGTAAAACAGATACCTTCCTTCGAGAGTTGGAAGCAGAAAATTTAAACAATCTTTAACAATTATTTAAGACAGAAAAATGGCAAAAATTAATTTTGGCGGAGTAGAGGAGAACGTGGTTACACGTGAGGAATTTCCTTTGGACAAAGCATTGGAGACAATGAAAAATGAAACCATAGCCGTAATTGGGTATGGAGTACAAGGGCCTGGTCAGGCGTTAAATTTGAAAGACAATGGCTTTAATGTAATCATTGGTCAGCGTAAAAAATCTAAAACGTGGGATAAAGCCATTACAGATGGTTGGGTGCCGGGAGAAACTTTATTTGAGATTGAAGAAGCCTGTGAAAAAGGAACAGTAATTCAATATTTATTGTCAGATGCAGCTCAAATCAAACTTTGGGACACAGTAAAAAAACACCTTACAACAGGTAAAACGTTATACTTCTCTCACGGGTTTGGTGTTACCTATAAAGACAAAACAGGCATTGTGCCTCCTGCAGATGTTGACGTTGTGTTGGTTGCTCCAAAAGGGTCTGGAACATCGTTACGAAGAATGTTTTTAGAAGGTAGAGGCTTAAATTCAAGCTATGCTATTTACCAAGATGCAACTGGTAACGCTAAAGACAAAGTAGTTTCATTGGGTATTGGAGTTGGTTCTGGCTACTTATTTGAAACCACTTTTGTAAAGGAAGTAACTTCAGATTTAACAGGCGAAAGAGGCTCTTTAATGGGAGCCATCCAAGGATTATTCAGAGCTCAATACGAAGTACTTCGTGAAAATGGGCATTCTCCTTCAGAAGCTTTTAACGAAACAGTAGAAGAGGCAACGCAATCATTATACCCATTGGTTGCGGAGAACGGAATGGATTGGATGTATGCCAACTGTTCAACTACGGCACAACGTGGAGCCTTAGATTGGATGGATCCATTTTATGAAGCGACTAAGCCAGTATTTGAGAAATTATACAAATCAGTAAAAGATGGTATTGAAGCTCAAAAATCGATCGATTCTAATTCACAAGCTGATTATAGAGAAAAGTTAGAAGTGGAATTGAAAGCAATTGCTGAATCAGAAATGTGGCAGGCAGGAGCTGCGGTTCGTAAACTTAGACCTGAAAATTAATTTGGTTAAACGTCATCCTGAGAGAGGTACGACCGAAGAATCCCATTAACATAATTGTTATGTTCAATGAGATTCTTCATCTCGAAAAAACGAGATTCAGAATGACGTTCATTTTTTACATTGTTCTTCAACTACCTTGATACAACTAAAAAACATACAAGCAGCAGCAGAAAAGCTCCGAGGAGTGGTTAACAAAACTCCTTTGCTCAAAAACTTAAATTTAAGTGAACGGTTCAGTGCAGATATTTCGCTTAAACGAGAGGATTTGCAGGTGGTGCGCTCTTACAAAATCAGAGGAGCCTATAATAAAATTGCTTCCTTGGCAAAAAGTGAAATCACTAATGGTGTTGTGTGTGCGAGTGCTGGGAATCACGCTCAAGGAGTGGCTTATGCATGTCGGTTGTTGAATATCAAAGGCGTAATTTTTATGCCAACGCCTACACCTAATCAAAAGGTAAAACAGGTTAGGAATTTTGGTAAGGAACATATCGAAATTGTATTAGTAGGAGATACGTTTGATGAAGCAGCCAAAGAAGCTCAATCTTATTGTAAAAAAAATAATGCTGCTTTTATCCATCCTTTCGATGATATAAAAGTAATGGAAGGGCAAGGGACTGTAGGCTTAGAAATTTTAGCCAATGCTGAACGACCTATTGATTATTTGGTATTACCAATTGGTGGAGGTGGACTAGCTTCGGGCGTGAGTACCTATTTTAAAGCGCTATCACCCGAAACTAAAATAATTGGGGTTGAACCCGAAGGTGCTCCTTCTATGAAGGAATCCATTGAAAAAGGGAAGGTAGTTACTCTAAAAAATATCGATAAATTTGTAGATGGTGCTGCTGTGCAACGAGTTGGAGAGAAAGCCTATGAAATTTGTAAGAATAATCTCGATAGGGTTATCACTGTGCCAGAAGGAGAAATTTGCACCGAAATACTCCGCCTATATAATGAGGATGCCATTGTAGTAGAGCCTGCTGGAGCATTAAGTATTACAGCGTTGAGCCAACTCGGAGATGAGATTAAAGGCAAACGAGTAATTTGCATCGTTAGTGGTGGAAATAATGACATCACTCGAATGGCCGAAATCAAAGAGCGGTCAATGATATTCGAAGGGCTAAAGCATTATTTTATGATTAATTTCCCTCAACGAGCTGGTGCTCTGAGAGAGTTTTTGGTAGATGTATTAGGCCCAACCGATGATATTGCCCACTTTGAATATACCAAGAAAAACAGTCGTGAACGAGTGTCGGCATTAATTGGAATCGAGCTTAAAAAGCAATCAGATTTTGATCATTTGATTGAACGATTAGATACAAAAAACATTAAATATGAACATCTAAATACGAAACCAGAGATATTTCATTATTTGATATAGCCTTACATTATCACTAAACAGCAATTGTTTAAGTTGGTATTTGACTTAGATAAGGAATTTTAAGGGTAGATATGAATTAGTGTTGCGGTATGCCAAATTATAATCAACCAAGTATAATTTAACCCGCTTTATGCAATAGAATTCGTTATGAGAATACAAATTGCATAATGCTTAAGGAACCCTGATAATCATTAGGACAGGAAAGTAGTTATTATTAATAAAGAAAAATTGAAAAATAAATCGCTTTACACCCCAGAACTTGAACACGATTCGTGCGGAATCGGGTTTGTTGCTCATATCAAAGGCAATAAAAGCCATCAAATTGTAGAAGACGGGCTAACGATGTTAGCTAATATGGAACACCGTGGAGGCTGTGGTTGCGATGCTGAATCTGGCGATGGTGCTGGAATTCTTGTACAAACACCTCACGAATTCTTTAAAGAAGAATGCAGTAAAATCGGTATTGATTTACCCGAATTGGGGAAATATGGTGTGGGTGCTATGTTTTTTAACGCAAGCAAAGGCTTAGTCCGTGCCACCAAAGACCGAATAGAATTACACCTAGATCAACTGGGCTTTGAATTACTAGGCTATCGAAAAGTGCCTGTACGTAATGACGTAATTGGGGAGCAGGCGAAAGAATCAGAATTGCCTGTTGAGCAAATTTTTGTTCAGCTTAAAGACAAATCCTTAGACAGTGAAGAATTAGAACGCAAACTCTTTGTGCTTCGAAAAGTAACAACCCATTCTATTGGTAAATCGGCCATTGAAGTGCCTGGGAATAATTATGAATTTTATTGGTTATCTCTTTCTTGCAAAACCGTTGTGTATAAAGGAATGTTACGCACCAATCAGCTAGGAGGTTATTACCCAGATTTAAGAAATCCTCAGTTTAAATCGGCTTTGGCTTTAGTTCACTCGCGTTTTTCTACCAACACCGTGCCTAAATGGAAGTTGGCACAACCTTTTAGGTATGTTGCTCATAATGGTGAAATTAACACCATTCGAGGCAATGTAAATTGGATGGTAAGCAAACAAAGGCTGTTCGAAAGCGAGCTATTTACAAAGGAAGAATTTGAACTGCTCTTACCCATTTGCGACAAAACGCATTCAGATTCTGCCAACCTAGATAGTATTGTTGAAATGCTCACATTGGCAGGTCGTTCCTTACCACATGCTATGATGATGGTGATACCTGAAGCTTGGCAAGGGAACGATGAAATGGAGGACGATAAAAAAGCTTTTTACGAGTTTCACGCCTCCTTAATGGAGCCTTGGGATGGCCCGGCATCTATCTCTTTTTCAGATGGAAATGTAATTGGAGCAACCCTCGATCGTAATGGATTACGTCCTTCAAGGTATTTGGTTACCAAAGATGATGTAGTTGTGATGGCTTCTGAAGCAGGCGTTTTACCTGTAGATGAATCGCAAATTTTGATGAAAGGTAGGTTGCAGCCAGGAAAAATGTTTGTGGTTGATTTAGATAAAGGTAGAATTATAAGTGATGAGGAACTTAAGGCTGATTTAGTCAATGCGAATCCGTATAGTGAGTGGCTCAGAAAAGGTAAAGTGGAACTCAAAGATTTGCCAGAACCCAGTATTGAAGAAAAGGCTTCCAATGTTGAATTACTAAAGCAGCAAATTGCCTTTGGTTATTCGCAAGAAGATTTAAAGGTTGTCCTTGGACCAATGGCAAATTCGGCTATTGAACCACTTGGCTCTATGGGAATTGATATTCCTTTACCTCCATTATCTAAAAAGTATCAACATTTATCTAATTTTTTTAAACAGCAATTTGCCCAAGTAAGCAACCCTCCTATCGACCCCATTCGGGAGAAAATGGTGATGTCATTATACTCAAACCTTGGTAAAAATCTAAATGCACTAGATGCTACTCCTGGGCATTGCAAGCAAATTCATTTAAACCAACCTGTACTTAGTCAAACAGATGTGGCAAGATTAAAAGCATTGCCTGCACACGGGTTTACATCAGCAGTATTAGACACCACATTCGATAAAAGAGAGTCGATTGTTGCCGTGTTAGATAAGCTCTGCAAAAAAGCGGAGGAGTCGATAAAATATGGAGCAACCATATTAATTCTTTCCGATAAATTAATAGGAGAAAATCGTGTGGCCTTGCCATCACTTTTGGCCTTGGGCACTGTTCATCAGTATTTAATTAAGAAAGCATTACGAGCCACCTCTTCACTTGTAGTTGAATCAGGAGATGTACGAGAAACACATCATTTTGCCACATTAATTGGCTATGGTGCCAATGCTGTTTGCCCTTATTTGGCCTTAGAAACCATTTATCAATTGCACGAAGAAGGAATGTTGGCTAAAGGATTAACTCTTGAAAAAGCAGAAGATAATTATATTCAAGCCATTGGGTATGGCTTAAGGAAAGTTTTTTCTAAAATGGGCATTTCTACCTTGCAATCGTATCAAGGAGCGCAAATATTTGAAATTATCGGACTTAATTCTGAGGTAGTAAAACGGAGCTTTACAAAATCTATTTCTCGCATAGAAGGGCTTGGCTTTTCTGAAATTAGTACAATGGTTGTTGAGCAGCATGCTAAAGCTTATCCAACAATAAAAGTGGATGAAAAAATTTTGGAAGATGGTGGTGTTTATCAATGGAAGCACGAAGGAGAAAAGCATTTATTTAACCCAGAAACAATTCGTTTACTCCAGCAGTCAACAAGGCAAAACGATTATAAAATCTATAAAGAATACGCTCAAAAGATAAATGAGCAAACCAAGGAAGCCATTACACTTAGAGGTTTGCTTGGGTTTACAAATCAATCTCCCATACCTCTTTCCGAAGTGGAACCTGCTGAAGGTATTTTAAAGAGATTTGCAACTGGAGCAATGTCATTTGGTTCTATATCGTATGAAGCCCACAGCACATTGGCTATTGCTATGAACCGCATTGGAGCTAAATCGAATAGCGGAGAAGGGGGCGAAGACGAAGCTCGATTTGAGAAAAAAGCCAATGGCGATTGGGAACGATCGGCCATTAAACAAGTGGCTTCTGGGAGGTTTGGGGTTACGAGTTACTACCTCACCAATGCCGATGAAATTCAGATAAAAATGGCGCAAGGTGCCAAGCCTGGAGAAGGCGGGCAATTGCCCGGTCATAAGGTCGATGATTGGATTGGCAGAGTTAGACACTCAACTCCAGGAGTTGGTTTAATCTCCCCACCACCTCACCACGATATTTATTCAATCGAAGATTTAGCTCAACTTATTTATGATTTAAAACGAGCCAATCGAGATGCAAGGATCAATGTGAAATTGGTTTCTGAAGCTGGAGTAGGCACCATTGCTTCAGGGGTGGCTAAAGCCAAAGCTGATGTAGTACTAATTGCTGGCCACGATGGGGGCACGGGAGCTTCACCCATTAGCTCGATTCAGCATGCAGGTTTGCCTTGGGAATTAGGCTTGGCAGAAGCGCATCAAACTTTGCTAAAAAATAAGCTTCGTAACAGAATTACAGTGCAGGCCGATGGGCAAATGCGAACAGGTAAAGACTTGGCAATTGCCACTTTACTGGGAGCGGAAGAATGGGGTGTGGCCACTGCAGCTTTAATTGTAGAAGGCTGCATAATGATGCGGAAATGCCATTTAAATACCTGCCCAGTTGGAGTGGCTACCCAAAACAAAGAGCTTCGTAAAAAGTTTACTGGCAAGGCAGACCATGTGGTAAACTTCTTTCAGTTTTTAGCTGAAGACTTAAGAGAGATAATGGCAGAGCTTGGGTTTAGAACCATTAATGAAATGGTAGGGCAAGTTGACCGATTAAAATTGCTCGACTCGGTAAAGAATTCAGCATACAGTAACCTTGATTTTTCTCCTATCCTCTATAAAGAAAAAATTGATTTGGAGGATGGCGCCTTTAAACAAAAAGACCAAGATCACGAATTATCGCTTTCATTAGATTGGCAGCTCATTAAGGCAGCCAAGAATGCACTTGATTCTGGTAAAAGAGTAGAAGCTTCATTTGAAATTCAAAGTACAGATCGCTCGGTGGGAACAATTTTATCGAATGAGATTTCTAAAATATACAAAGGAAAAGGATTGCCTGATGGCACGATAAATTTTAAATTTAAAGGTTCAGCCGGACAAAGTTTTGCCGCTTTTGCTGCGAAAGGAATTAAGTTCTCAATTGAAGGAGAAGCAAATGATTACTTTGGTAAAGGGCTTTCTGGAGCGCAAATTTCAGTATTCACAAATGCCAACTCTAAATTTATTGCAGCCGAAAACCAAATTATTGGAAATGTGGCATTTTACGGAGCCACCTCTGGAAAAGCTTTTATTGCTGGGTTAGCAGGCGAGCGATTTGCCGTGCGAAATTCAGGAGTTAAAACGGTGGTGGAAGGAGTTGGCGACCATGGCTGTGAATATATGACGGGTGGCACTGTAGTAATTCTAGGAGAGATTGGACGAAATTTTGCAGCAGGAATGAGTGGAGGCGAAGCCTATATTTATGGATCAGATGCTAAACAGTTGGCTAGAGTAAATCCTGAAATGGTTGATGTGGACCCATTGGATGGGGAGGATGAAACAAATCTGAAATCACTTATTCAATCTCATGTAAAAGCTACAAACTCCGTAAAAGGCAAATACATTTTAGATAATTGGCCTTCTGAATTATCTAAATTTATCAAAGTAATGCCTCGCGATTACAAAGCTGTTTTGTTGAAGAAGAAGGCAACTATTAACTAATAACCCTTAACATTAGATAAATGGGAAAACCAACAGGATTTTTAGAAATAGAACGAGAGGATTTAAGGGATGAACAACCCTTAAAACGGCTGAACCATTGGAATGAGTTTCATAAGCCAATGGCACAAGAGGCTATCCAAAATCAAGCAGCTAGGTGTATGGATTGTGGCGTTCCTTTTTGCCATACAGGCACGAACTTGCCTAGTGGAGCTTCTGGTTGCCCTGTCTATAATTTAATCCCCGACTGGAACGATATGCTCTATAAAGGGCAATGGAAAAAAGCGTTTAAATTATTGATGAAAACGAATAATTTTCCTGAGTTTACAGGGCGTGTTTGTCCGGCACCCTGTGAAGGAGCCTGTGTGCTAGGTATTAATGAGCCACCAGTAACCATTAAAAACCACGAATATTCAATAATTGAGTTCGCCTTTGAACAAGGATGGATTATACCTCGAATTCCTTCAAAAAGAACGGGAAAGAAAGTAGCGATCATTGGTTCTGGCCCCGCAGGATTGGCCGCAGCAGATGAACTAAATCAAATGGGACATACTGTTACCATCTTCGAAAGAGCCGATAGAGCGGGAGGATTATTAATGTATGGTATTCCTAATATGAAACTCGATAAGCAAAAAGTGGTAGAACGAAGATTGCAGGTGATGCAATCAGAAGGCATTGAAATAAGAACAGGAATTGAAGTTGGACTAGATGTAAGCGTTGCAAAATTGCAAGATGAGTTTGACGCCATCGTTTTAGCTACAGGTTCTACCGTACCCAGAGACCTACCAGTTGAAGGAAGAGAATTAGAAGGCGTTTATTTTGCCATGGACTACCTTACCCAAAACACAAAGAGCTTATTGAATTCGAACCACTCAGACACTAATTATATAAATGCTAAAGGCAAAAATGTAGTGGTAATTGGTGGAGGCGATACTGGTACTGATTGTGTTGCTACTGCTTTACGGCATGGGTGTAAATCGGTAGAGCAATTAGAAATTATGCCCATACCACCTGAAAGCAGAGCTGATAATAACCCATGGCCGGAGTATCCTAAAATTTACAAATTGGATTACGGCCAGCAGGAAGCCAAGGCAAAACAAGGCAAAGACCCACGGAAATATGAAGTGATGACCAAAAGGTTTGAGGGCATTGATGGTAAATTAACAGCCGTAGTAACTACCCAAATTAAATGGATTTCAAAAGAAGGGCGGATGATTCCGCAAGAAGTGCTAGGCACTGAAAAAACCATTACAGCCGATTTGATATTTCTGGCAATGGGTTTTACTGGTCCTGAGCAAAAACTATTAAAGCAAGCGAAGGTTAACATTTCTGAAAGAGGGAATATTGAATCTGATTACGGGAAATTTACCACAAACGTGGAAGGCATATTTGCAGCAGGCGATTGCCGAAGAGGCCAAAGTTTAGTGGTTTGGGCAATAAATGAAGGGCGAGCCGTTGCGAAGGAGTGTGATGGGTATTTGATGGGTTAAAAATAAGCTATGTAGTTACTTCCTCAAATCCGCAACCCTATTTGTAATCTTCTGATTTGTAGCCGATTAGACCTGACAGGTTTCACCCAATTAAGTGATCCGAAAATGGCTATAACTTAGTGATTATCAATAAAAACCTGTCAGGTCTTGCGGATATTAGGTGCTTCCTAAAAACCCATTTCAGATTTTACAGGAAGCTTTTTATATGTAATGCTTTATATTATTTTTGATATGGAAACCTCTTAGTTTTAACGGCAAGAAAATAGAAGTATGATATTTGGCAATGAAGATATAATAAGGCTTTCAACGGATAGTAGTTTTGACAAAGGCAAAGACTTATTTGAAAGCAGGTATGTAGGTAAAATTATACGCACAGGAAACAGCTTTGAAGGGACAGTTTCAGGATCGGTATTGTATAAAGTTACGTTGGATATTGAAAATGGAGCCCCGGATTTTCAATGTAGTTGCCCGTATGACCATGGAGGAATTTGTAAACATGAAGTTGCTTTTGCATTAGCTATACTTAATGGCGAATACACTAAAAAGAATGAGGTAAGGGTAATGATTGCTGATAAAGAAGAGTTTAACAAATGTTTTAGAAGCGCAAACCAGAAAAAAAAGACAGGTTTCCTCAAGCAGCTTTTAGACAAGGATTCTGACTTACAAAACCAATTTATTTCATTTATAAAAAGCGAGCAGGAAGACCTTGATGAAATCACCGGAATTAATATCGATAAATTAAAAGAAACAGTTCATAGCCAACTTGCTTCAATTGACTTCGATTTTATAGTGGAAAACCACGACCCTTATAATGGACGCTATTATGACGATGAAGGGTATTTTGATGATGCAAATGATGAAATTAGCAATGTTTTTCTACCTTTTAAAAATAATGCCATTGAATACGTAAAAAAAGGAAACTTGCCGGATGCCGTGAGGATACTATTAGGGTTATATGAGGGAACCCAGAACCTTCCTGACCTTGAAGACAATGAATATGAAATATTTTATGAAAGCTATGATGAAGCTTCTCTTGGTTTACTAAGGAAAACTTTTGAAGATACAATAGCTATTATCGAACAAGTTGTAATACCTGATGAAAGTGCATATAAGGTGCTCGAAATATTTTTTCAGCGATACGAACACCCTGAAGTTCATATTTCTGATATTGATAATAAAGAAGGTGAAACATCAATTTATAACCTGAAATATTTTGAAAAACTCTTTCTTGCATTAATTATCAATAAAAATACAGCAAATTACTTCCACAAGATTATCCTGGAAAAGGATTTGGAATGTATGAATATGGCATTTGTATTATTGAAAATTGCCGAAGTTACAGAAAATAAAAAAATGTGGATAGAAACGGCTGAAAGGTTTGTAGGGTTCGATCTGAAAATAGCAAAACAACTATTGGAAAAATATAAATTTATAAACCGGGAAGATGATTTTAACAGGATTGCTAAATTGGCTTTTGGCAATTGGCCAAAAGATATCAATCATTACCTGATACATAATTTAAACAAAGAAGCGGAAAGAGAATTATACATTAAAGCTTTATGGAGCTATTCGGCAAGCGCACAAAGTATAGTACATTATAATGAACTTAGAGAATATTTAAGCAAAGAGCAGAAAGAAGAATTTGCTGATGAAATAAAGAAAAGTTACCATGAAATATTTTTTGTTCAACTACTGGAAATAGAAAAAAGATACAAAGATATTTTAGTTTATGTGCAAGAACATAAAGACATCTCGTACAATTTTGAAAGTATTATTGCACCCATCATAAATATTTATCCTGATGAATGTTTTAATATGATAATGACTAAATGCAACGCTGCAATGAATGAGTACAACCGAAACAGAAAAACATACCATCGAATGGTAAAGTGGTTGAAAGTTATGAGCCAGATTGAATCAAAACAACAGGAAACAATGCAATATATAAGAACCTTATACGAGCACAAACCAAATTTACCAGCTTTAAAAGATGAAATTAAAAAGGCGCAATTATTATAATCCGGATTGGGCGATTCAGCAGAGTTACCTTTTCAGGTAGATT
>JAMOMJ010000224.1 GCA_027067135.1 Cyclobacteriaceae bacterium | reverse complement strand
GTCTTTCTTGTTTCTAAGAAGCGTGTAGCCATCAATTGTTTCTGTATAAGAATTATCTGCAGTACCTACACCAATAATTGTTAGTGTTGATCCGTCAGCTTGTGTAATTATCACAGGCTCTAGAGATACCACAACCTGAGCTCGTAAACTGATAGAAAATAGAGTAAGTACTAATACTCCGAAAGTATCTATTGGAGTTTTTACATACATTATTGAATTGATTAGGTTTGGTAGTAACCTATATAACTCAAATCATTAAAAGGTAAACAATAATTATTCTGGAATTGGCATTCGTTTATAAAAGCGATAGCCACCTTCCTCTTTTATTAGTTTTAAATCTGGCAGAGTTGGTAAATAAGAATCTGTAATTTTAGAAATAAAATAGGCAGGTTTGTCTATTTCACCTGTAAGTAACCATTGTGTATTGGCTCGTTTACTTAGGTTATCATTGGGTTGTTTAAAGTAAAAAAAAGGTGCGTAACTATAGAAACCTGAAGTAGCTACATACACATCTTCCCCTTGTACCGACTCAAGAAAATCGATCAATGAACCTTGGGTATGTTGCTCTATTTTAGGCACAATAAATATAGAATACAGCAGTAAAGTAAGTCCTGTGCCTGCTCCCATTATACTTACTCCTTTTAGGATATTAGATTTAAATAACTGAATGGTGCTGATAATAACTGCTCCAACAAAAATAAGCCCTATTAAAAATTCAAACCCGTTCCAATGTACAGGTTTCATTAAGCCTGCAACCGCAAATGGGTCATTGATGTATGGTTTTATGTCATCAATAAAATAAATAACCAGAGGCAGACTAGTTAGTAAAATTCCAAAGATTAACCCAATACCTAAATATACCCAAGTGATTGACTTAGGAATCCTTCCTTTCTCAGACACTAATCGGGTAATGTATATTGCTGCCAAATACGAAAGAGGCAAATAGGCCATAGATGAATAATGTACAATTTTGGTGGTTACAATCGTAAATAAAATCATCACTACCCAGAACAGCACCATCATCCATTTTGCCAAATGATTGCTACTGGTCGTTTTCTTATTAAAACTACCCAATGCTAACACTGACATTGGAAAGCACCCTAAAAATACCACCACAAAATGATAATAAAAAGGCTGCTCGTGGCCTGCCACAGGGCGGCTAAATAAATCTATCTGATATTTAATAAACTCCACCAAAAACCAAGGGCCATTGGCAATAACTTCTGCCCCATACCACATAAAAGAAACCAAGAACGTAGTGAGTGCAAAAATGGCAATGTCTTTAATACGAGGCCAATGTCTAAACTTATCAACCGTTAGAATTACAATGAATGTTAATAATAAAAGCAAAAAGCCTACAGGCCCTTTGGTAATAATGGCAAAGCCTATAAGTGCGCCTGATATAGCCGAGTTTCTCAACTTATGCTCAGCACCAGTCATCGCCTTCATAAGGAAATAAATGGCTGTAAAAATGAAGTAGTTAAAAACAGGATCGATTATGCCCGATTTAAAGTATAAATGAGGCAACATAGAGGCAAAAAACAGCAAAACCCATATCAGTCCAAAAGTTGAGTTTTTTTCTTTTTTACCTATTATATAAAGCGTAACTAATGTTAATATACCAAACATTGTATTTGGGAAACGAGCTGCAAATTCATTTACACCAAAAACTTTCATGGAGGCGGCTTGCAACCAAAAGAAAAAGGGCGGTTTTTCCCAAAAAGGCAGAAAGCCAACCCGAACACGGAAATAATCTCCTGTAATTAACATCTCCCGGGCGGATTCAGCAAAATTTATTTCGTCCCAATCGAATAGATGAACGCTGCCTAAAAAGGGCAAAAAGAATAACGCACCTATGAGTGCGATGAGGTAAGGGTAATATTTCTCGTCAATATTCTTCATTATTTATTCAGCAGACTATTGTTTCCAAATTTAGCTTTAAAAGGTGCATCGAGCCAAGCATAAATCACCAAAGCTGTTAACACGCCTATCATAGAGCCAACATACACATCTATTGGAAAATGGACAGCTAGATACACTCTGGAGTAGCCCACAATAATTGCCATTAAAGCCAGTAACCAACCCGACTTACGCAGTTGAAAAGCAAAAACTAAAAACAAGGCCAAGGCAAAAACCGAAGTAGAATGCCCCGATGGGAAACTGTTTTTTACATGCCTCGTAACTCCTTCTACAAAATGGATATCAATATTTTTGGCAAAGTGGCCAACAGGGCGCATAACATCATCAAATAAAGTAAGTTTTAGTACCTGGGCAATAAAGGCGGAACCAAGAAATATGATAAGCCCTAACAATGCTTTTCGGTAACTATAAAAAGCCAATACAATAATAATAAGCCCAAATAATAGCCCATCTCCTACATGAGTTGCAAATTTAAAAAACACATCTCCGAAGGCTGAAAAATAATT
>JAMOMJ010000223.1 GCA_027067135.1 Cyclobacteriaceae bacterium | reverse complement strand
TTCCAGGTGGCTTTTACAGGGCAAACATCTACACAAGGAGGATTCTCGCAATGAAAACATTGGGTGCCCATATAAAAATGACCCGCAGCCGGCACTTCGTGGTAGAAATTATCATCGGCCATTTCGAAATTCATTTGGCCTTTCTTAAACTCATGGATACGAATGTATTGCATCTGTGAATCTCGATCTTGATTATTTTCTTCTACACAAGCATTTACGCAATCCATATACCCTTGGCATTTCGAAATATTAAAAGCGTAACCAAAAAGTACATCTTTTTCTGCCCCATTATCTGAAAGATTGATTTTGCCTCCATTATTGAGCTCATACATGCGTTCGAGTCGCTCAACTGTGGCCTTCTTCTCATCAACTGTCATCAACTGGTAGTTGCCTTTAAAATACTCATCCCATTTTAGAGAGGCTAGTTCTTTGTCGGCATCACCAGCAGTTACACTACACGAGCTATTTAAAAAACCAGTGCCTGCTAATAACCCTGCAGTTAATCCTTTTAAAGCCGACCTTCTATCGAGAGGTTTTTTAATTACCTGATCGAACCCATCTGGTTGTTGACAACCGCAGCTATCACTTCCACAACTTTCAGTTTGTTGGGGAGCTATTTCTTCTTCTTTCTTTTTTCTCTTAAAAAACATAGCGGTTATTTAGGATCCAATTCTTGAATTTTTACAGTATTTAAACGCGAAGGCCAACGGTGCTCAAAACCTGGAGAATGTGGGTCGTGGCAATTAACGCAGGTATTAGACACTCTTGGAGGAGCCCAACCACCAAGCTTTTTGCCATGAGCTCCGCCTACCCAATCATTATATTGCGTAGAATGGCACTGTGCGCATACCTTTTGGCTCTTATTAAAACTAACTGCCTTGTTATTATTTAACCTTAGGTGTTCAACATCATCACTGCTGTGGCAGGTAAGGCAATTGAGGGCTTCCTCTGTGGCGTGATTTAGTTTTATATCCCAATGAGCTTTTTTTCCTGCGGGATCGTTAGAAACCATTTTGTTAAGCGGTTGGGTATGACAATTATTACAAGGAAATGATACTATATGATTAATTCGGTTAGGTGTAAAAAAGAGGGTGTCGTTTTCGGTATTTGTCACCGCTACTTTTTCAATAGCATAGGTAAAAGGATCAGAACTTACTTGATAATTTATGGAATCATTGCTGTGTTTTTCGATCTGGGCTAAAGGGCCATGATCGCTATGAGATGGACCTGAACAAGATGAAGATAAAAACAGCAAATAACTTAGCAAAAATGTCATTCCGGCCAGCTTTCCTATCGCCATTTTCGTCATTCCCGCATAGGCGGGAATCCCTTTATTAATGCCACAAAATTTGGACAGATTCCTGCCTTTGCCTTGCTTCGCCATAGCTTTAGCGAAGGCACAGCAGGAATGACGATATAATATATTATTTCTTATCTTGTCCATATCTTAGTTGTGTTCTTAGTATTAACATTTAAGGCATGGCATTGGCGGCAGTTAACCCTGTTAGGGTGAGAAACCCTAATTTCTTTAGGAGCAGAAGGCCCGCCATGGCAAGCCAAACAATTATTTCTCATCTCAAGGCTATGGGGTATAATGGGCGGGCTGCCCAATAAGGCTTGTTGTTTAACCTCAGGCGCATCCATCTTTTTCCAACTGTTTGGTTTAAAAGCACCTGTTGATTTTACAGGCACATGGCATTGCTTACAATTTATGTAATCTGTATGTGGTGTTATAGGAGCATAAGCTTTATATTCATCCACATATCCTCCATTTTGATGGCATTGTAAACAATCTTTACCACCCATACTATGTGCTTCTTCGGTTGGGTGAGGAATAACAGGTGGCGCACCTGGGTATGCTCTTCTATTATAATACACATCAAGATTTTTATTAGAACTTACGCCACGATTGGCCAAGTCTAAAAACTCTTCTGCATTATTACTAAGTTTAAATACCCCTTCTTCAACTGGCAAAGCGTTGGTGTTTGGCATAGCTATAATTTCACTATGATTTAAGGCTTGCTCTTCTGTTAAGCTTGCCTTTATAATTATACCAGCTGCCACTAAAAGTACAATCCAGAATCCGATAATTACATACCCTTGTCGCATAGCTATACCTTTTCAATTCTGACCGCACATTTTTTATAATCAGGCTCTTTTGAGATAGGGCAAAAAGCATCTAAAGTAACATCGTTTATTAACATGCTCTCATCAAAAAATGGCACAAACACTTGGCCTTTGGTTGGCATTCCGCGTTCGTTTATAGAAGCGGGTAAAACGGTTGTTCCCCTTCGGGAAATTACTTTTACTTTTTGCTTATTTCTAATGCCCATTTGTTTGGCATCATCCGGATGAAACTCTACATAAGCGTTCGGTACCGCTTGGTGCAAGACAGGAATTCTACGGGTCATAGAGCCGGTATGCCAATGTTCAATTACTCTGCCGGTATTTAGCCAAAATGGATATTCATTGTCAGGTACTTCAGGTGCAGGCTCGTAAGGGCGTTGCCAAATAACGGCTTTGCCATTGGGCTTACCATAAAAATCAAAATCTTTAGTTGAATCACAGGCAGGGTCGTATTTTGAATTAAAACGCCATTGGGTTGATTTACCTGTTTCTTCAATGTATGGCCAAATTACACCGCTTTGTTTTTTTAGTACTTCAACAGGAGCCATGTTGTGTTTTTTGCCTGCATGAAACTGGCGGTACTCGTTATAAATTTCCTCGTGATGGTTTTCTTTGCTATAAGGAAAAAGATCGCCATAGCCCATACGCTTCGCAATCTCAATTGTCATCCAAGCATCTGGCATTGCTTCGCCAGGAGCTTCCACCATTTTATCCCAATATTGTGTTCTTCGTTCGGAGTTGCCATACATACCACTTTTTTCTACATGCCATGCTGCCGGTAAAATTACATCAGCCACATCGCTGGTGGGGGTAGGAAACACATCAGAAACTACTACAAAGCAGCTATCTTTTTCCATAGCAGGGCGATACCTGCTTGTTTTAGGAAGCGATACTAGTGGGTTTGTTACTTGTGTCCATATAAATTTAATATCGCCTCGGTCAACTGCTCTAAACATTTCGGTGGCATGGTAGGTAGGCTTTGCTGGAATTCGCTCGTACGGCACTTTCCAAATTTTAGCTGCCAATTCGCGGTGTTTCTTATTCATAACTACACCTTTGGGTAGCTTGTGTGTAAATGTGCCTACTTCACGGGCAGTACCACATGCACTCGGCTGTCCAGTTAGTGAAAAAGGCCCATTACCTGGCTGAGATATCTTACCTGTTAACAAGTGAATATTATACACCAAATTATTCATCCAAGTACCCCTTGTGTGCTGGTTCAAGCCCATACACCAAAACGAAACTACTTTTAAGTTTGGGTCGCCATAAAGTGAGGCTAGGTATTTAATATCTTTTGCCGAAACGCCAGTAATAGTTTCTACTTTATCAGGTCTGTAATCTTCTAAAAATGTTTTGTATTGATTAAAATTGATAGGAGTGGCTTCGTCTTTAAATTTGAATTTATCCTCTAATCCATACCCAATATTGGTCTTCCCTTTATTAAAAACCACATGCTTTTCTACAAAACTATTGTTCACCCATCCGTTATTTATTAGCTCATAACATATAGCGTTGGCAATGGCCAAATCCCCCTGAGGTTTAAATAAAATTGATTTATCGGCCGCTTTACTGGTTCTTGTTGTACGAGTGGCAAGGTCTATTATTTTAACATTTTTACGGGTAAGTCTGTTATCTAGCATCCTTGAAAACAAAACAGGGTGCATTTCAGCCATATTATTTCCCCAAAGCACAAAAACATTGGCATGCTCTATGTCTTCGTAACAACCCATAGGTTCATCAGCACCAAAGGTGGTTAAAAAACCAGTTACAGCACTAGCCATGCAAAGCCTTGCATTGCAATCCAGGTTGTTGGTGCCAATGGCTCCTTTCATAAATTTAGAAGCCACATAGCCTTCGGGTATGGTAGATTGGCCTGAGGTGTACATGGCAACCGAATCTTTGCCATGCGTTTCAATCGTTTCCTTCATTTTAGAAGCCACTAAATCGAGGGCTTCTTCCATGGAGGTTTCTACATACTTGCCATTCTTTTTAACCAAAGGTTTGGTTAGCCTATCGGCAGAAGAAGTACACATAATTTGATGATACCCTTTTACACAAAGCAGTCCTTTGTTAACAGAACTGTTTGGGTCGCCTTTTACAGCTACTGCTTTTCCGTTTTGGGTGCCTACTAAAATGCCGCAACCTACACCACAAAAGCGACAAGGGCCTTTAGTCCAATTAATATCTCCTGAGAGTGTTGAATCTTCTTGATCGGAGGCAAAAAGGATACCCGGAATCATAGTAACTGCAGCAGCCATGGCCGAAGCAGCCGCAGCTTTTTTAAGAAAGTTTCTTCTGTTCATCATAATTGGGTTGCTTTATCGTTAAATCCAGAAACCAGATTTAAGTGCTCAATTTCTTTAATGCTATGTAATATTTGCTGTAAATCTTCTTCTTGCTGGTCGTTTTCGGTGTCTGTAACCAACACGATTACATCTTTGTTTGTAGATGGCACAACTTCACAATGCTCTGTGTTTTTTAAAGCACTAATGAGTTGGTTTTTTTCTCCAGAATGAGGAAATGCTATATAGCTTTTTATGGGCATTTTAAGCGGTTATTAGTATAAGGTTCTTATGTGAATTAAATCACACTACAATGAGAATTAAAAATACGAAGAAGAAAAATGATGCCTATCAGTTTTGAGAAATAAATATGAAAATATTACATAGCATATCTAAACCAATAACTAGCGTGATAAAAATAAGTCTTGAACTTATTTGGAAACATTACAGACAATATTTAGGTTTGCATCTTCAATTAGATACTCGTTCAAGAGTTTCCAATTTATAAAGAAGCATGGAGAGGCAGGCTCTAAGAAGTGCTAGCAACCACTCTGATTCCGAATTTAGGAACAGGAAAGGTGCTAAATCCTGATCCCAGAGAAAGTTTATCGAGCGATAGGCACGGGAGAATATAAGTTGTTTATAATGAAAAAATCAATTCAACACCAAGCACGGCTTTTAGCTTTTTGCCAAAACATTGGCCTATCGCATAGCGATAACCCCATTTCTTCTTTAAAGCACACATGTTATAGTATGTGTTGCTGTAGTTGCTGCTAAGGCACACTTTTAAGTAAGGTTCTTAGCTTGCCAATAGGTTTCTTCTTACATTAAAATGTGTAGGAAGATATAGATGTCTATAGCAAAAAATCAATTCGTTTTCCGGCAGGTTATACAATAAGTAAACTTAGTGCCGCTCAATCTTAAATCGCACAATTAAAAATAACAAAATAGTATTATGTCTAACAATTTAAAATTTTCGATTAACTCAACCAGTGAATCCCCCGCCAAAACAAATATTCAGGTACGAGGATTTACCCTAACAGTTGACGAACCCGCAGAACTAGGAGGTACAGATGTAGCTCCAAATCCGGTAGAATATATTCTTGCAGGATATGCCGGATGTATTAATGTAGTGGCTCATATTGTTGCCAAAGAACTTGATATTACCTTAAATGACCTGAAAGTTGATATTGAAGGTTATTTAAACCCCAATAGATTATTTGGTGTTTCCTCTGCAGAGCGTGCAGGCTATAGCAGTATAAAAGTAAATTTAAAAACTACCACACAGCTTGATAAAACAACAAAAGAGCAATGGCTATCTCAAATTGAAGATCGTTGCCCTGTTAACGATAACCTGACAAACAAAACACCTATTAATTTCCTTTTTAACAATTAAACAAAAAATATTATGAGTAACACATTAAAATTTGAAACCTTACAGCTACATGCAGGCTACGAAAATGCTGAAGAAACCTCTCGTTCAAGAGCAGTGCCTATTTACCAAACTTCATCATTTACCTTTAAAAATGCCAAGCACGGAGCTAACCTTTTTGCACTTAAAGAGTTTGGTAATATTTACACCAGAATAATGAATCCTACAACCGATGTTTTTGAGCAACGTGTAGCAGCTTTGGAGGGAGGAGTGGCGGCTTTGGCTGTTGGTTCTGGCCAGGCAGCACAATTTATTGCGCTTAATAATATATTATCGGCAGGAGATAATTTTGTATCAACCTCTTTTTTGTATGGGGGTACTTATAACCAGTTTAAAGTAGCTTTTAAAAGGTTGGGTATAGAAGTGCGTTTTGCAGAAAGTGATAAAGTAGAGGAGTTTTCCAAACTTATTGATGCAAATACGAAGGCAATTTACCTTGAAACCATTGGTAACCCCGGATTTAACGTGCCTGATTTTGATGCGATAGCTGTACTTGCCAAAGAGCACGATATTCCCTTAATTGTTGATAATACCTTTGGTGCAGCAGGTTATCTTTTCAGGCCTATTGAACATGGAGCCGCAGTTGTTGTAGCCTCTGCTACCAAGTGGATTGGAGGCCACGGAACTACAATTGGGGGTATAATTGTTGATAGCGGAAATTATAACTGGGGCAATGGAAAATTTCCTGAATTTTCTGAACCTTCGGAGGGTTACCACGGACTAAATTTTTGGGAAACATTTGGGTTTGATAATCCATTAGGGCTTCCTAATATAGCTTTTGCCATTAGAGCAAGAGTTGAAGGCTTACGTGATTTTGGCCCTGCTTTGAGTCCTTTTAATTCGTTTCAGTTAATTCAAGGGTTAGAAACTTTATCATTAAGGGTAGAAAGAACAGTGGAAAATGCACTAAAATTAGCAGAATGGTTAGAAAAACATCCTCAAGTAGAAAGCGTAAATTACCCCGGACTAAAAAGCAGCTCATATAATGCTTTGGCTAAAAAGTATTTTAAAAGAGGCTTTGGTGGCGTACTTTCGTTTACCTTAAAAGGGAAAAAAGAGGATGCTGCTACTTTTATAGACAGCCTAAAACTGGTGAGTCATTTGGCGAATGTTGGAGATGCTAAAACGCTTATTATTCAGCCTGCTGCAACTACCCACCAGCAATTGTCTGACAAAGAGCAATTGTCAGCAGGAGTTTTGCCAAATCTTTTAAGAATTTCGTTAGGAATAGAGCATATTGATGATATTAAAACAGATTTAGAAGCAGCCTTTACTAAAGTTTAATGATATGACTAAGGTTTCCATTCTAGTTCATAACCACCCGTTTAGTTTGGAGTGTGGCAGCACGCTCCCTAAACTGGAGGTAGCCTATACAACACACGGTTCACTATCAACTGGTAAAGATAATGTGATATGGGTGTTTCATGCCCTCACGGCAAATGCAAATCCATTGGAATGGTGGACGGGGTTAATTGGCGAAAATTATCTTCTTAACCCAGATCAATATTTTATTGTATGTGCTAATATATTGGGGTCATGTTATGGCACTACCGGGCCGGATAGTATTGACCCTGCTACCGGCAAAAAATATGGCATGGATTTTCCTTTAATTACCATTAGGGATATGGTACAGGTGCACGAACTTTTAAGAGCAGAGTTAGGTATAGAAAGTATTTATCTGGGAATTGGAGGTTCTATGGGAGGACAGCAACTATTAGAATGGAATGTGATGAACCCTTCTTTGTTTAAAAATAGTTGTCTTATTGCTGCAAATATGAGGCACTCGGCTTGGGGAATAGCTTTTAATTCGGCACAAAGGTTAGCTATGCAAGCAGACCAAACACTGTACAACAAAAGTGATGGTGCCGGTAGAAAGGGCTTGAAAGCTGCACGTGCAATAGCAATGCTTTCGTATAGAAACGCAACCATTTATAGAAAAAAACAGACAGATACGGAGGATAAAATAGATGGATTTATGGCAGATAGTTACCAAAACTACCAAGGCGAAAAACTATGTAATAGATTTACCGCTCATGCTTATTGGTATTTAACCAAAGCTATGGATAGCCATAATGTTGGAAGAAACAGAAAAGCTATACGAAAAGTACTTAAACAGGTAACATCAAATACGTTGGTGATTGGCATAAAAACCGACTTGCTTTTTTCTTACATAGAGCAAAAAATACTTGCTCAAAATTTAGAAAAGGGAAAATTTGAATTGATAGACTCTTTGTATGGCCACGATGGTTTTTTAATTGAAACAGATAAAATTAGTCTCCTTTTGCAGGATTTTTTGGAGTAAAAAAAGTTATTGCCTTATTTGCTAAACTTTAATGCAAAACTATAAACTGGTTAAGTTGTTGAGAAAATATACAGAATAATATAGAATTTGATTTTATTGCGCAATTACAACACGTAAATAATGAAGAACTTGCTGCATTCTTAGTCAATTTTAAAGAGTTTTTTAATGATGAAATTTTAGGCAAACGGAAGTATATCCGAGATATGTCGAAAGGGAATCAAAAGAAAATTGGCATTGTTGGTGCGATGATTGGTGCTCCGCAAATCCTTATTTTAGATGAGCCTTTTGCAAATCTTGATCCTACTTCTCAGTTTAAGCTCAAAGAGCTTTTGGTCAAAGAGCAGAAAACCAATGGCACTACTATGCTTATTTCGAGCCATGATTTAAACCATGTTACAGATGTATGCGAACGGATTGTGGTGCTTGAAAAAGGAAAAATTGTTAAAGATATCTCCTCAAGCGAAGGAGTACTTGAGGAGCTGGAATCTTATTTTGCTTAACGTAGTTTAAAACTCCGCATTCCCCGGAGTTCTAGGGAAAGGAATTACATCTCTAATATTGCCCATACCTGTAATAAACTGAACCATGCGCTCGAAGCCAAGGCCAAAACCACTATGAGGAGCAGTGCCAAATTTACGAGTATCCAAATACCACCATAAGTCTTTTTCTTCAATGTTCATTGCGGCTAGCTTTTCTTTTAGCACATCTAAACGTTCTTCTCGCTGAGAACCCCCAATAATTTCTCCTATACCAGGGAAAAGTACATCCATGGCAGCTACCGTTTTATTGTCTTCGTTGGCGCGCATATAAAATGCTTTAATCGTAGCAGGGTAGTTATAAAGGGTTACGGGTTTTTTAAAATGTTTCTCTACTAAAAAACGCTCGTGCTCCGATTGCAAATCAGCACCCCATTCTTCTATTACATATTTGAATTTCTTTTTCTTATTTGGCTTCGAGTTACGAAGTATTTCGATGGCTTGGGTATAAGTTACGCGCTCAAAATCGTTGGTAGCCACAAATTCTAATCGCTCGATTAAGCCCATTTCGTTTCGCTCTATTTGAGGCTTCGATTTGTCCTCATCGGCTGCTCGTTTATCAAGTAAAGCGAGATCTTCTTTGCAGTTTTCTAAGGCATAGCTCACCAAGAATTTTACAAATTCTTCGGCCAAGTCCATGTTGTCATGTAAATCTGCAAAAGCCATTTCGGGCTCTATCATCCAAAATTCGGCCAAATGACGACTGGTGTTTGAGTTTTCTGCTCTAAATGTTGGGCCAAACGTATAAATTTCTCCTAGTGCCATAGCAGCCGTTTCTCCTTCTAATTGGCCAGATACAGTTAAGTTTGTTTCGTGGCCGAAAAAGTCTTTGCTATCATCAACTCTACCATCTTCTGTTTTAGGAGGGTTTTCTAAATCTAACGAAGTTACTCGAAACATTTCACCAGCTCCTTCTGCATCCGAACCTGTGATGATTGGTGTGTGTACGTTTACAAATCCTTTATTATGAAAGAAGGTGTGTACCGCATAAATCATTTGGTGACGAATACGGTAAATGGCTCCAAACGTGTTAGTTCTCACTCTCAGATGAGCAATATCTCTTAAAAATTCTAAACTGTGTTTTTTAGGTTGCAAAGGGTATTCCTCAGGGTCGCTATCTCCCAGAATCTCTAAAGAGCTTACCATAATTTCATAAGCCTGCCCTTTACCTTGTGATTTAACTAATTCGCCAGTAATACTTACACTAGCACCTGTAGTAATTCGTTTTAAAAGTGCTTCCTCAAAATTTTCAAAATCAACAACGGCTTGCATATTATTAGAGGTAGAGCCATCATTTAGGGCAACAAATCTGTTGCTTCTAAAGGTTCGCACCCATCCCATCACTTTTACTTGCTGTCCAAGTTTTTCACCTGTAAGCAATTCCTTAATTTTAATGCGTTGCATAATTTCTATAGTATTTTTTCTAAATTAAACTATTAATGGTACACGAAAAACGTTTATATTTTTAAAACCGTTGTTAATGGGAGAATAAATAGCAAATTATTGAAATGGTTACAGTTCTATTTATTGAAGCATTCATCCATTCTATCATTAAAGCATTGCAGCATAGTTTTTAACAAATGATATTGTTTACACGATAATAGCTGTTAGCGTCTTATATAATTAAACCAACCGCAAAAAAACCACTTTTTAACTGATAATTCAATGAAAGCTTCTGAATGTGGCATATTTTAAGGCATCAAAATTGTATGGGGTGAAGAAAAACCTCCTATTTTTGACTAACTAATTTTTTAAATGCAAAAACTAACCCTTTCCCAAACCTTAGGCCAGAAGCTGAGTCCACAACAGATTCAGTTTATAAAGCTATTGCAAGTGCCTACTGCAGAGTTAGAATCTCGTATTGAAGAAGAGTTAGAAGTAAATCCTGCCTTGGAAGAAGGGGAAGAAGAGGAGAGCCCACTCCAAACTCAAGAAGATTCTGCAGAAGCAGATTTTGAAGAAAAGAAAGAAGAAGAGGTAAAACCAGAAGATGAGATTAATGTAGAAGATTATTTGCGTGATGATGATTTTGGAGGTTACAAGATGCAAGGCGATGGGGAAGCGTTTGAAGATAAGGAAATGCCTATTTCTACTTCGGCTACTTTAAATGAGCAGCTACTAGCCCAACTTGGCTACCTCAACTTGGATGAACGGCAAGTTAAAATAGGAGAGCAACTCATAGGTAGTATTGAAAGTGATGGCTACATCCGCAGAGATATGGAGGCTATCATCAACGATTTGGTATTTGCTCAAAATGTGGAAACCGATGAAGATGAACTGGAAGAAATTCTCTTCAAAATTCAGGATTTTGACCCACCGGGAATAGGTGCTCGAAATTTGCAAGAATGCTTGCTTATACAATTAGAACGGCTTCATGAGCAAAACCCAAATACACGATTAGCTTATGATATTATCGACCGGTGCTTTGATGAATTTACTAAAAAGCATTATGCTAAAATTATTAAAAAACTTGACCTCGAAGATGAGGAAGATATAAAACCCGCCATTGAGATTATTACTAAGCTAAACCCTAAGCCAGGAGGTACCTCAACAGGGTTGGTTAAGACGCAGTACATTATTCCTGATTTTATTTTAACCAATAATGATGGCGAATTGGAGATTGCCTTAAACTCAAGAAATGCGCCTGAGTTAAAAGTGAGTTCTTCTTACTCAGATATGTTTGAGGCCTATGCTAAAAGTGATAAGAAAGACAAAAAACTAAAAGAAACAGTTTCGTTTGTAAAGCAAAAACTGGATTCTGCAAAATGGTTTATCGATGCCATTCGGCAGCGTCAGCAAACCTTGCTTAGAACAATGCGCACCATTGTGGAT
>JAMOMJ010000222.1 GCA_027067135.1 Cyclobacteriaceae bacterium | reverse complement strand
CAGGTCAGGATTTAAAGGCGGCTGTTGGAGATCAAAAGAGGTCATTTTCAACTTCACTCGAAAAAAGGTATAACCCATTAATTAGCTTAATGCGAAATATGCCCAAGCCAATTATCTGTAGGTTAAATGGTGTGGCGGCAGGAGCCGGTTGTTCTTTGGCATTGGCTAGTGATATTTTGGTAATGGCCGAAGAAACCTTTTTAGTAGAGGTTTTTGTAAATATTGGTTTGGTAATGGACTCGGGCTCATCTTATTTTTTACCTCGCTTAGTGGGCTCTTCTAAGGCATTTGAGTTAGCCACCATGGGAAGCAGAGTATATGGCAAAGAAGCCGTTGAATTGGGTATTGCCAATACATCTGTGCCACTTGCAGAATTAGATAAAGCAGTAAAAACCTATACTGAATATTACAAAAACGCACCCACCAAAGCCATTGGCTTAATGAAGAAGATGCTCAATAAATCGGGTAGTAGTGATTTGAAGGCTATGCTTGAGTATGAAAAATACTGTCAGGAAATTGCTGGCACATCTCACGATTATAAAGAAGGAGTTGATGCCTTTTTAGAAAAACGTAAAGCTAAGTTTAGGGGGAATTAAAAACTTGTCATTCCTGCGAAGTGAAAATTTAAAACGTTGAAAGAGACAATCCAAACGAAAACGTGTTTGGGTTTCTTATACCTTCAGTTTTATTCCCAGTAAAGAAATCATTGAGACCTAGATAGCCCCAAAAGTTAATTGGGCCATAGCCAATACGTGCAGTAGCACCATATCTTACAGCATTTACATTAAAATTGTAGAGGTCTTTGAATTTTTTCTTGCTACCAAGCTCCGAATAAACCACTTTGGTTTTTCCTGCAAATCGAAATCCAACCTTACCACCAATAGCTATATAAAAGGCTCTCTTATGGTCATTTTTACGAGAATGAATTCTAAACTCCATTGGAATGTCGATATAATTAATTACCATTTGCGATTTTTTAAGGGAGCTTATATTATTAAAATAGGGCACATTTACAATTGAGTCGATAACAGTAATTGAAAGTGAGTCGGTAAAAGTAACGGGAGCTTTAAATGTGTATTTCTCACTTCCTATTCCTGCACCAATGTTAAATGACAAACGAGATTCTTCTCCAATTCTGAAAGCGTACATGTAATACACGTTAAGGGTTGGAGATTTCCAAGGGCTAATGTCCATTATGGAACTGTTTTTATCAAAATAATTAATGCCATAATCAATTACCAAAGCACCAGGAAAATCAGGACTTGGGGTATAGCGATAAGCCGTTGACTCTTTTGAATCATTACTAGTAGAAGTATCATCGTCTTGCGCAACAATAGCACCACTTAAACCCATTAAAACAATTACAAAAAATGCGTATTTCATATATTTATTTACTTGCCAGAATACTTGAAAACAAGAATCTGCTATTAATTACATTATTACCCTTAAATTTTCGCTCGCAAATATAACGCTTTTAAAAAAAATACTACATTTGCAGTCTGTTAGATAACGGAGATTTTAAAATTATATTTTACTGGCCTCGTAGCACAACTGAATAATGCACTTGATTACGGCTCAAGAGATTACAGGTTTGAATCCTGTCGAGGTCACCACAAGCTTAAAGCCCGATAGAAATATTGGGTTTTTTGTTGCTTAAAGAATAGAAACCTATCATATAACTAGATTACATTCTGCCTGATAATTGAGTAGTATTTTTTCTGTTCTTACTTTCATTTTTTCAAGTTGATTAAGTTTATTCTTTAAGTATTCCTCTGTGTTTTTTACAATATGGCTTGGGTTAAATTCAACTTTGTCAGTTACCATTTTATAATAGATTGCACCTAATTTTCTTGCAGTTGCTACGACAGCCTGTTTTGCTCCACTTTTAGCTTTTTTTCTTCTTAAGTAGTCTCCTATTGGATTTTGCGCAGTCCATAAAGAGCTTGCTGCATCTCTTAATGCTTGTCCTGCTTTGTTTTTCTTTTTTTGAACTCTGCTTGATATAACTTTTCCTTTAGATTTATTCCTGTTTCAGAAAACAGTGTAAGAGCAGTAATTTCTTTAATCCCGTAAATTTTAGTCACTTCAACTCCTAAAGCGTCATACAGATACTGAGAAACATTAAAATTGGGGTTATTCTTAGATTTCTTAACCTTAACTGCTTTTTGGGAAGACGATACAGTTGACATTCTTTTTATTACTTTTTCACATTCAATATCACACTGATTAAGTTGTTCTTCCAAAAAAAGATAATGAGTATAAGCAATTCGTAAATTAAAGATTTGCTCCTGCCTCCAATTGCCTTCCAATGACTTTATTAACGTTTCTTCTGAAGCTTTAATTCTCCAATCCCTATATTGAGCTAATACTTTTGGGGCTCGCTCTCCTGTTAATATTGCTCCAATGATTGCCGTACCTGTTTCCCCAGTAATGTCTCGTATTACATTGTTGAGCTTAATATTCATTTGCTCCAATGATTTTTGCATTCGTTGTGTCTGTTTGGTAAGTCCTTGAATGATGTTTTTTCGCTGTCTTACATAACAAATTAGATAAGGCTTAACAACAATATAACCCTCTAAATTCAAATGGATTTCATTCTATCTAGCATCAATTGCCTTTTGAAACCCCTCCCCTTCAATTATAACACCATCTCCTAAATACCAACTAATATCTGACTGAACACAATACTTTAACTTGATTCTAAAATCACCTTGCTTAGTACTACAGTTTAAATAAATATTTGCCACAACAAATGGCTTTTCTTCTCGCATTTCAACATTAATATCCTTTAATTTAAAATCCACATGCTGATTTGATATCCATTTAACATCTTCCATAATATCATCGAAATTATTTTTCGTTTCTCTATAGAATTTTTCTGTTGGATATCCTCCCTTTTTAAGAAAATATGCATTTGCTTTTTCATCCACCATATATTTTGTAATCAAATCAGGTGTTAAAGAGCGCATAACTTTTTTTGCAAACTTTTCTGCATCGTAAGTTTTTAATTTTTTTTGAGCTGTTACGGATAAGTTCAATAAAATTAAACTACAGATTATACCTAGTGCTATATTTTTTATTTTCATTTTGGTTAGGTTTAAGTTTAAATAAATACCTCTCCAAAATAAAAAATATGTAAACTAAACACAATAAGGTTTTTGTGAACAACCACATTTTCTTTGTGAATGATATGATTTTCTTTGTGAATGAATTTTAGGTTCAACTAAAAATCACTTAAAAACAGCAAAAAATCTATTTTATCAGATACTTGGCGCACTCATTTTAGTTCAAAAATATTATTTGTAAAGAGAACTAAATAGCCTCCAATTCCTCCTTTACAAATGCCATTAGCTCTTTAATATACCCTCTGCTAAAATCGAATTTAATATTAGCGGCTTTGTATATTTCAGGAATTGTTTTGGTATAGCCTAATTCGAGTGCAGCTTTATAGCCCGCTAATCCTTTTGTTTTATCTTCTTTGTAATTTTTCCACACTGCGATGGCTCCTAACTGTGCCATGCCATACTCAATGTAATAAAAAGGCACTTCGTAGAGATGCAATTGCTTCTGCCACATATAGCTTTTGTTCACATCTAACCCTTCCCAATTGGTAATGGTATCAGAGAATGAAGAAAATATAGTTAACCAAGCTTGTTCACGCTCTTCCTGTGTGTGTTTAGGGTGTTCGTAAATCCAATGCTGGTATTTGTCAATGGTGGCTACCCAAGGCAGTGTTTCAATGAGCTGCTCCAGATGCTCCCGTTTGGCTCTTTTTAGGTCTTCTTCCGTTTCGAAGAATTCGTCCCATGCATCCATGCTAATCAACTCCATGCTCATAGAAGCCAATTCGGCCACCTCCGAAGGAGTGTTTTTAAAATCATTCAGTTCCAGCTTATCAGCCAAGAAGGCATGAACCGCATGGCCACCTTCGTGCATTAGCGTTACCATATCGCGCAAGGTGGAAGTCGCATTCATAAATATAAAAGGCACCCCGGATTCTGCCAACGGGTAATTATACCCACCTGGTGCTTTGCCTTTTCTCGACTCCAAATCTAAATGCCCCATTTTATCCATCGTGGTAAGGCACTCTCCAAAGTACGGATCAATTCTGTTGAAGCAGGCTATACTTTTTTGTAATAAATCATTCCCAGACTCAAATGCCTTTAAAGCAGGTTTACCTTCCGGGTCAACGGCTTTATCCCAAGGTTTTAGCGTATTAATACCTAATGTCGTTTTACGATTCTTAGCCATTTTGTTAAGCATAGGTACTACTTCGTGGGCAATAGAATCGTGCATGGCAAAGCAATCTTTAGCGGTGTAATCAAACCTGCCCATGGCTTTAAATTTATAGTCACGGTAGTTTTTAAAGCCTGTGTTAATAGCAATTTTATGGCGAATGGCAATAAGTTTATCAAATAAGGCATCAAGGGTTTCTTTGTCTTTAAGTCTTCTGTCTGCCATTAAACGGTACACCTTTTCCCGATGTGTACGATCTGTAGATTGCAGCTCAACTCCTGCTTGCTGCATCGTTAATTCTTCACCATCTAACTCAATAGACATTGCCCCGTTCAGCTGCCCATACTTTTGAGACTCAGTTTGCATATCTGTAAACAAGGGGATGTTCTCTTCTCTAAAAAGGTCAATTTCTTTTTGAATTTCCCGAATCATTATATTATAGCCTTCTTCTTTTCGAAGTTCCTTTAAAAAGGGTATTTCAATCGCCTTTTTATTAAGCGCATCTGATATGGGCGCTATTTTCGGTTGAATATTCTGCACAAAATCGTTAAAATGATCACGAATAGATTCATTTTCTGTGTCACATGTCATTTTAATATAACGCCAAGCCATGTCCTCAGAAACTATGGCACCTAATTCACTGTTATCTTTAAACCATTGAACAAGCTCTTCCCGAGAATTGATTTCTCTTGATAAAAGTGTATCGAAATAAGGTTTGAGAGCTTCCCAGGTTGTTACTTTAAAAGTGGTTGGAAGAAAGTTTCTTTTCATGAGTTTGAGATATTAGATTGCTAGATTAAAGACACAAGACGCTAGATATTAGACTGAGATTCTTCGGGCGGAGCCCTCAGAATGACGTTAGAACTAGACCGTCTTTTGTCTAAAAATCTAACGTCTTACGTCTCTTACCCTATTTCAATTTTTACGTCATCGGTTAAGGGGTGAGCTACGCATGGCAGCACATAGCCAGCTTCAATCTCCGCTTTTGAAAGGCCTTCTTCTTCGTCCATTTTAACACTGCCAGATGTGCATTTACCACGGCAAGCTGTGCATAATCCGCTTTGGCAAGAGTAGGGCAAATCAATTTCCATATCTAAAGCAGCATCTAAAATGGCTTTTTTAGGGCTCACTTTTACTTCAAATTCTTCATCGTCATATAAAATGGTAACAGTACGTTCTTGAATTTCATCAGATGAATCAGTTTCATCTTCTTTATTAATCGTGCCTGCCACAAAGCTTTCTTTAAATACTTTTTCGGCTGGTATATTTTGCTGAGCCAGCAAGGTTTCCACATTATTCATCATTCCTTCAGGCCCACACATAATATAAGTGGTTTGCCCTATGCCCCAGTTAGGAATGCGCTCAAAAAGGTCAGTAAGCATTTCGTGGTTTAGTAAACCCGAAGGGCCTTGCCACTCTAATGGGGCATTATCTAATATATGGATTACCCTAAACCTACCTTCGTACTTTATAGTTAAATCTTGAAACGCATCTTTGAAAATAATCGAATCAATATCTCGGTTGGCATAAATTAAAGAAACAATGCTATTTGGCTCTTGTGTTAAGGCCGATTTTGCGTGCGACATTAAAGGAGTAATACCACTACCTCCACCAAACATAACGATATGGCGTTTATTAGAAGCATTGAACTCGGTTGTAAAGTTACCCATTGGCTCCATTACGTTCATTTTGTCACCTGCTTTTACGTTATCGTTTAGATAGTTCGACATTAAACCGCCCTCAACTCTTTTTATGGTTACCGCAAGGTTTTCATCGGTAAAAGGCGAAGAACTTAGCGAATAAGCACGCCTTACACTTTTGCCATTTATATCTGCAATTAAGGTTAGAAATTGCCCTGATTTATACTCGAACTTAGGCTCTGGTTGCCCAAAAACGATGCTTATGGCATCAGCTGTTTCTTTTACTACTTCGGTAACTGTTAAGGAGTGGTAATGTTCGTGTGCTCCTTCTTTCTTCTTTTTTCTTTTAAAAAAACTGAATGCCATTTTTATGCTTTTATAAATTTAACCAATACGACAACTTAACAACAATTGCTCTATTTTTAACAGTAAAGTCTGCCGGAAAATAATTGTCAGTATAAACCACAAACAAGTCGGATACAGGTGCAAAACGCCATTGAAGACGTGCATTTATGTTTACATTATCGGCCTGCTCGTTATACTGCACAAAAGTAGTAAGGAATAAACTATTTGTAAAGGTTAAATCGAACCGTGGCCCAATTAACCAAAAGTTAGTACTGCTATAAGGCTCTGGCAATTTAACACTATTGTAAATGGCTTGCACAAAAATGCTACCCAAAGGCCTAAATCTGTATCCAATTTCTGTGGAAGTTGTTAATCTAGTTCCGTTATAATAACTACCAAAACTCCCTGTTGCGGAATAGCTAAATGCTTTTCTGGCATCCAATTCAAATCGTATTCTACCAGACCCCCAGGTATAACCAGTACCTGCCGGCAAGGGTTCTCCTCCAGTTCTGGTGGGGTCAAAATCTCTAAACAAATGCGTAAATTGCTGGCTAATTGCAACTGTTAAAGAACTTGTATTAAGAAAGGCGAATTCAAGATTACCTTCTAGAGACCGATCTGCTAATGGCTCATTGCGCCTTTGGGTAAATAATATACTGGGTTCTAAAGGTTCCAAAACTAAATGTTCCTTTACGTGGCACAAAACCAACTTCTGCATTATAGCCATCTCCTATATAGGTATATCCATAAAAAAGAGTCCAATGCCTAGATTGATACCCAACAAAAGAACCTTGGGAGATGGCATTTTTTTTAGAAACAGGGTCGAATGAGGCATGTACATACACATTTGCAATCCAAGTATTAGTTTTATCAGCAAAATTAAAATCTACCCCAGCTACCCTGTTAAATGCCGAAGTAGAGTTGGTTGTATCGGTTGGGTCGTATTGAGTGGATTGCCTATTAATAAAGATAGCTCCAATATTAGATCGAGACCAAAGTTGCCGTTGAATAACCGCTGCGGTATAATTTTGACCTGAAAGGTTAGAGCCTCCATTTACATTTTCTGTACCTGGCAACACACTTCCTTTGCGAGCTGCTGTTTGCATATTCATAAGACCAATACGCCAATCTTTGTTTATTTTACCACTTAGCCTTGCCCCAAAAATAATAGGTACCTCCACTCTATTCCCACTCGTATCACTGGCAATGCCTATCCTTCTGCTAAAAAATGCACGAGATGAGGGAAATCCTGATCTGCCATACAAATCACTATTTTCTAAAAAAAACTGGCGCCTTTCTGGAAAAAAAAGTTCAAACCTATCAAGGTTCACAATTTGCTGATCTACTTCCACTTGAGAAAAATCGGGGTTTACGGTTAAATCCAAGTTGAGCGAGGAGGTTACTGCTATTTTTGCATCTAAACCAATTTTTCCAATAGACTCAGCATCTGTTCCTTCTTCATAGTCTTTAGTTGCCTGACCCAATACATAAGGAATAACAGAGATATTAGGTTTGGGAGGCGGAGGAGGCTCATTCCAAATTAATTTACCGGCAAACCCTAAGTTGCTGGGTCTAAATTGTTGAGGTACCGCAGTCCATCCCGAAATTTCATTATTCTTAACATCATTTCTAATAAACTGAATATTCCACTCCGACCGATTATTTTTATAACGAAGCGTTTTAAATGGAATAGCAATTTCAACCACCCATTTGTCTTCAAAATTTGTAACCTCAGAATACCATTTATTGTCCCAATCAGTACTAATGTCTCTGGCGTTTGCAATCAAGCCTTCTCGTTGAACATTATAAGGGGATAGGGCAAAGATAAAACCATTAGTTTTATCATTAAACGGATCAATGTAAATGCCTATATTTTCTGTATTTCGAAACCCCCAATCTCTTCTTAGTGATTCTACAATATATTTACCGGGAGATGGGTCGTAACACACGATTCCAAAATACATGAAGTTATCATCAAATGCTACTTTTACCTCCGTTTGAGATGTAGCATAATCATTGTCAACTGGGTAAGATTGGTAAAAGTCTTTAGCTACATCGGCTTTAGCCCAAGTATCTTCATCTAAAACTCCATCAACTTTTATTTTATCAATAGCTTTGCTAATAGACACCACTGCTTCTTGAGGCAGATTTTGGCCAATTACAAAAAATGGAATTGAAATTAATACAAATAAAAATACTTGTTTCATTAACTCGAAATGTTGGGCAAAAATAACAATATCATAAGTTATAATAGTTCCGCTTATCAAATTTCAATATTTTTGTGGTTATATATTAAACCTACCAGAATGAACCCTTTACAAGCTGTTTCCCCAATCGATGGTCGCTATTCAAATCAAACATCAAACCTCTCTCCTTATTTTTCAGAATTAGGACTAATTAAGTACAGAGTTCGGGTAGAAGTGGAGTACTTTATCGCACTATGCGAATTGCCACTCCCTCAATTAGTAAACTTTAACAGCAACAATTATAAAGCGCTAAGAAAACTATACAGTGATTTTTCTGAAGCGGATGCACAACGAATTAAAGACACTGAAAAGATTACCAACCATGATGTGAAAGCCGTGGAGTATTTTATTAAAGAAGCCTTTGATAAACTTGGGTTAGAAGAATTTAAGGAGTTTATACATTTCGGGCTTACTTCGCAGGATATTAACAACACTGCTATTCCTTTATCATTAAAGGAAGGCATTGCTGATATAATTACTCCCTTAATTAATACTGTAGATGCACTTATCTATAATATGGTAGAGCTTTGGGACAAAATACCGATGTTAGCCAAAACACACGGCCAACCTGCTTCGCCAACTTTATTAGGTAAAGAAATGGCGGTTTTTCATGCCCGTATTAATGGGCAGTTAGAAGTGTTAGAAGAAATACCCTTTGGAGCTAAATTTGGTGGTGCTACTGGCAATATGAATGCTCATCACGTAGCTTACCCTAATGAAGACTGGGATCAGTTTGCAGACGAATTTGTATTTGAAACCTTAGGGTTATCGCGTAGTTACCCAACCACCCAAATTGAGCATTACGACCATTTAGCGGAGCTATTTGATTGTTTTAAACGGATTAACACCATTCTAATTGATTTCTCTAGAGATGTATGGCAGTATATTTCGATGGGCTATTTTAAACAAAAAATTAAAGCAGGAGAAATTGGCTCTTCGGCCATGCCTCATAAGGTAAACCCAATTGATTTTGAAAATGCCGAAGGTAATTTTGGAATGGCCAATGCCATACTAGAACACCTATCAGCCAAATTGCCTATCTCCCGTTTACAACGAGATTTAACAGATTCTACTGTGCTCCGTAATGTGGGTGTGCCCCTTGGGCATATGGTTATTGCACTAAACTCTTTGGTAAAGGGCATTAATAAACTAGAACTTAACCAAGCAGCCATTAATGCAGATCTTGAAAATAATTGGGCAGTGGTGGCAGAAGGTATCCAAAACATTTTACGAAGAGAAGGGTTTCCTAAACCTTACGAGGCATTAAAAGACCTTACTCGCAAAAATGAAAAGATTACCGAAAGCTCAATTTCTACTTTCATCAATGAGCTTAACGTTTCGGACGAACTAAAAAAGGAGTTAAAAGCAATTACTCCTTTTAATTATGTGGGGAAGTATTAAGTTATAAGTGTCTAAAAATAAGTTTCAACGGCAAATTCAAATTGATCCATAAATATTTTTTTGAACGCACTCAAGTTATTTTGTTCATAAAAAACCAACATTGCTTTTTTATATTCCACCGAGTCAATCGTTCTGAATGAAATTGGGCAATAATTATGGCTTATCAACACGGCATTACTTAAAATTCTTGCTGTTCTTTTATTACCATCCTCAAAAGCTTGGATGTAAGAAATAAGAATCAATACAAGTAGTGATTTCTCAAAAATATTTGCTGTTATATTCACCAAATTACACATATCCTGTAGAGCTTCTTTTATTTGAAACTCGTTATCCAAAGGCCTATAATTTGTTCCTGAAATGCCCACTCTCCTATTTCTTATATTTCTTTCAACTCCTAATTCTTTGATTAAAATACTATGAATATCTTCGATTCGTGCTATTGTTAAGGGTGTAATATAGGTTGGGTCTGCAATAACAAAATCTAATGCTTCTTTATGATTTAAGAGCATGATGGCCTCATCTTTACTCTTGCCCCCAGCAGTTTCCTTTTCTCTTAAAAGCCGTTCGGTTTCTAAAAGAGAATAAGTATTCCCCTCAATCTGAGAAGATTTCCAGCTTAAATCTATTGCTAAACGCTCTAATTCTTTAGCGTACGCTTCTTTAGATAATTGAGAAATGTTCTGTTTGTATTTATCCTGTAGCGCATTTAATTCTTGTAGTTCTTCATTAGTAAACACATGTACACCCGCAAGTACTTGGGGCATCAACTCTAAATTAAATCTATCTATTATATCACGATCATCAATTTCCTTTTGAAAGTAATTATTAACATCGATTGGAGAGAACAATTTATACCCAGGAGCAATTTCATATTTTGTACCTTTCCCTTTTCCTATGGTTATAATAAGCCTTTCTAAAGTTAGCTTAGTTAACATTCTTTTAAGGGTTGCATAGGCAACTTCTAATTGTACTCCTGTATGAATTTCTTTAGAAGATAAGGATGGGTTTGCTCGAATAAATTCAACGACTTCTTTTCTTTTAGCATCAAGCATTTTATAACAGAATTAAAATAAGGCTCACTTTTAATTCAAATATAGATCATAAAAAGCAAAATATGAGCTAGAAATATATAATTATTGAGCTTAATAATTTACCATAAAATCAGGTTGGGTTTGTAGGCAACTTATTTTCAATCAAGTACAGTTGATTTTTCCATAAATGTAACATTCACCCATTAAAGCACTTTTTTTGCCACAGCGTAGCGAAGTCTCCAAGTTTTACAAAAATTTATACATTTTAAAACCTTTCTTTGTGGCTATGTTTTTATTTGGATTTAGTGGGATAAGCATTTGAATTAGCCCACTTAAAAATCTACTAATATATTAATCCAAAAAGCCATAAAGGGATATTATTTAATACGCCAATTTCTACATCGTCTTTAACCAAAAACGAATTGGCAAGGCCTTTAATTTGCTTATTAGTTTTGTTCTTTCCACCAACTTCAAAAACAAAAGAATTATCAATTAAAAAATCTCCTCCATCGGGTAACGAAATCTGATGAAACACACTTAAGGGAACCTCTATTAATTGATTTTTAAGACTTGATCATTTTTGTTTTGAGTCAATTCAAATTTTTGTTTTGGTTTAACTTTCTTGATTCAAAGTGGTATTTATATAA
>JAMOMJ010000221.1 GCA_027067135.1 Cyclobacteriaceae bacterium | reverse complement strand
ATCCCGACTTCACCAAGGTGATGTTCGTGGAATTGTGCCTTGGGTCAAGCCTGGCTATACATTCCCCTATTGCTGGTGTAGTATTTTTACATCAGGCTTCATGCAGGGAAAGAATTGCAAAGACAGGGGGTTATGGATGGTTTCAGCCGGGTTTCCCGTCCCAGTTTCCAGAAGATTTCCAAAAGTCGGAAGATGTTCCCCGGTGGGTGGTGCGTTGTCCACTTTCCTTCCTGGTTTATTGTTGCCCTAATACGATGGGGTATCGAGTGAAATCAATGGGTTATGGTGGTGAGGGAATATTATGGGACGGATTTGTTCTGTTGCAGCAGGGCGGATTTGTCGTTGAATTGTAGTTAGTTTTTAAAAGAATACGTACAGGAGAAACGTAATATGGCATATCGTGAAGTATGGGAAATTGAAGTTCGCCATGATGGGCTGAACAAATACCGTCATATACGTGGCTCAGATAGGTATATCGTTGAGCAAAAAGCTGCTGCACAGCAACTTACTTGGGATGAGATGTGGAGTAAAAAACAAATAGCAGAACAAAAAAAGAGAAGTAGAGAGTCTGCAATTAGAAGTAAAGAAGAAAAAAAAGAACTAGCGATAACAAAAACAAATGAAGCAATGGAAGCTATAAATAAACTCGAAACAATTTTACTACATACACTAAAAGTCGATGATACAATTGACTGGTCTAGTTTGCTAAATAAGAAAAAATATTCTATAAAAAAACCTATCAAAAAGAAATATTCTACAAAGAAACCAATCAAGCCTAAACTTGCTCAGAATCCTTCTGAACCAAATAGAGCAGATGTGAAATATAAGCCTATCTTTGGATTTTTCGACAAGATATTCTCTAGATCAAGAAAAACAAAAGAAGATGAAGCAGAAAAATTATTTAAATCTGACTATGAAAACTGGAAGAGAAAGAAACAGCAAGTCCAGAAAAAAAATGAAGGAATAGAATCTGCTCACCCAGAAAATGTTAAAAATTGGGAAGTTAAGAAAAAATTCTTTGAGAGTAAACAGGATAAATTGATTAGTGATTGGGAAATCAAAAAAAGTAACTATGAAAAGAATCAAGAAGAGAGTAATAAGAAGATATTAGCAAAGAAAGAGAAATACAAAAATAAGGAGCCTGGAGCCGTTTCTGATTACTGTGAAATGGTATTAACAAATTCAAAATATCCAGATTATTTTCCACAAGAATGGGATATTGATTATCTAGCAGATACTAAAATATTAATCGTCGATTATTCTCTTCCAGATTTAGATGCATTACCAACAACCAAGACTGTGAAGTATATTACTTCAAGGGATGAGTTTACTGAAACTAATCTGTCTAGTGCTGCATTAAATAAACTGTATGATAGGCTTCTTTATCAAATTTCGATAAGGACAATTCATGAACTGTACGAGGCAGATGTTGCCAATGCGCTTGATTCCATTGTGTTCAATGGGTGGGTTGATTCAATAGATAAAGCAACTGGGCATAGTGTAAACTCTTGCGTTATGTCTCTTCAAGCATCTAAAGATGAATTTTTAGCAATTAATCTTGGAAAGGTCGATCCAAAAGCTAGTTTCAAACAACTTAAAGGCGTCGGTAGCAGTAAGCTACATGGATTGTCACCTGTTGCACCAATTATCAATATAAACAAGGAAGACCGACGTTTTGTTTCTGCTTATGAGGTAGTGGATGGAATTGATGAGACAGAGAATCTTGCAGCTATGGATTGGCAAGATTTTGAAAATCTAATCCGTGAGGTATTTGAAAAGGAATTTGTTAGTTCAGGTGGTGAAGTAAGAATAACACAAGCAAGCCGTGATGGAGGCGTGGATGCTATTGCCTTTGATCCCGACCCAATACGAGGAGGAAAGATTGTTATACAAGCAAAGAGATATACAAATGTTGTTGGGGTTTCTGCCGTAAGAGATTTATTTGGCACTACAGTGAATGAGGGTGCTACAAAAGGAATTCTTGTAACAACTGCAAATTATGGCCCTGACGCTTATGAGTTTGCCAAAGGAAAACCTTTAACTCTATTAAACGGCGGGAATCTACTTCATTTACTTGAAAAACATGGGCATAAAGCCAAGATTGATTTAAAAGAAGCAAAAATGTTATTAGCAGAAGAAAAAATCTAAGACGAATAGGAAATAGAAGACATATATGGACACTCCCTGAAAGTCAAACACAAATATCACCTGTTCATGCGCATATACTACTGCCAATCCACACAGCCACAGCAACAAAAAGCCAACGGTTTCTAGACATATATCCGGCTTCTCAATGGCCTGCTCATGGCAGACCGAGCCCTGATGAGATTCGAGAAACCCCGACCGCCTCCGCACCCACAAGGTCTTGAATGACCGCTGTCTTCACTCAGGCTCTGATCGGGGAAAACCTTTATGGATTCATCAATGCTGTCTTACCGTGTTGATTGAAGGTATCCCATGG
>JAMOMJ010000220.1 GCA_027067135.1 Cyclobacteriaceae bacterium | reverse complement strand
TTGTTGCAGATAATTCTGCTTTATGGGCAAAAGGTTCAAGAAAATTATTAGAGGGTTCATTAAAGCCAAGGTGTCCATTAAGTCCTAATCCTAATACACAAATATCTATTGCTCCGTTTTGTGATAAATATGTATCGTACTTCTCAATTTCGCTTTTGGTGTCTTCATTTTCTGCATTAAAGCTGCAATAATGAGTTATGTTTAAAGGATCTATAAGTTGCTTTTGTAACTGGTATTCACAAGATGCAGGATTTTCTCCGGAAACTCCAACCCATTCATCCAGTTTGATTATTCTTAATCCCGTTGTATCCAATCCATCTTTTAGGGCAAATTTAACTAGCCGTTTGTACATTTTCGTGGGAGTATTTCCAGCAGCCGGGCATAACAATAAGTTGGTGTTTTGCTGCAATTTACCATACACATAGGTTGCTGCTGCTTCGCTCATTCGCTCATAATTCGAAAAAACTCTTAATTCTATGCCATTTTTTACCTTATCCATTTTAAAATCTGTTCCATATAATTATCCAATTATCTTTTTTCTTTATTATTAAAGCCTTATTTACCCTTAATAAAGTAAAATAAGCCGTAAAGTTATATCGAAGCATTATATAAAAAAATTATTGCCACACGACTAAAATTGGAATTGCCAAAAAACTGAAGTGTTCTTGTTGAAATCAGAGGAGTATTTTAAATCTTAAATAGTACCCTCTACACTGGGTTTTCCTTGCCTCTAACCTATATTTTAATTTGGGTCTCTATGTAAATTTCACAAAGGTTTCTACAACGAAACTCCTCTTTTCCACGGAATAAAATCATCCTGATTTAGCAATTCAGCTTTTGATGGCAGCTCACCATTGGCAATTTTAATGATGTATTCCAGCATTTCTTCGCCCATCTCTTCTATCGTTTTGCTGCCTTCAATTATTTCACCTGCATTTATATCAATAATATCTGCCATTTTTTTAGCCAATGCAGTGTTTGACGAAACCTTTAAAACAGGGGCAATAGGGTTACCGGTAGGAGTGCCTAAGCCGGTGGTAAACAATACCACATTGGCTCCTGAACCTACCAGCCCTGTGGTAGATTCCACATCGTTGCCGGGCGTGCATAACAGGCTAAGCCCGTTGTTTTTTACATACTCCGTGTAATCAAGCACATCGGTTACCGGGGAGCTTCCTCCTTTTTTTGCTGCTCCGGCCGATTTCATCGCATCGGTAATAAGCCCATCTTTAATATTGCCCGGTGAAGGGTTCATATCAAAGCCTGAGCCTGCATCCTGGGCTGATTTGGCATAAGCACGCATTAAGGTAATAAACTTATCTGCATAAGCTGGGTTAGTGGTTCGGTTAATCAATTCCTGTTCTACACCACACAATTCGGGAAACTCGGCCAGTATTGCTTTGCCACCAAGGGCAGTAATCATATCAGAAACATGCCCCAGGGCCGGGTTGGCCGAAATGCCGGAAAATCCATCTGAACCACCGCATTCCAAACCTATGGCTAGTTTTGATAAGGGTGCAGGTTGCCGCTTTAGTTTGTTGGCTTCAATTAATCCGTTAAACGTAGCTTTTATGGCTTGTTCAATTAAGGTGGCTTCGCTGCCTGTTTCCTGCTGGTCGAAAATTAATAGCGGCTTATCAAATGCTCCATCAATTGATTGTATGGCTTTTTTTAAAATGTCAACTTGTGCATTTTGGCACCCAAGGCTAAATACCGTAGCACCTGCCACATTGGGGTTTTTTAAATAGCCGGCAAGCAACCGGCATAAGGTGTCGCTGTCTTCACGGGTTCCTCCACAACCACCCTGATGCGTTATAAATTTAATTTTAACATTGTCAAAATAATGTTTCTGCTCTTTATTTTCCTTTTTGTTTAAAGCCGGCTCATCAAGTGGGATGCCACTTTTATGTCTGGCAACAAGGTCTTTAGCCAGTTGCCCATACGGATTCGATTTTTCATAACCTAAGGCTTTTTCAAAGGCGGTTTTTAGAGTAATAACATTTCTGTTCTCACAAAAAACCAACGGAAACACCAGCCAGTAATTAGCCGTGCCCACCTGCCCGTCTTTTCGAAAGTAGCCATTAAAGGTTCGGTCTTTAAAACGGCTTACATCAGGTGCTGCCCATTTAACTGTATGTTCATGTTTTACTGTAAACCCGCTTGCTTTGTGAGCCGTATTTTTTACCGTTATAGCTTGTCCTTTTTTAATGAGTTTTTTGGCGGTTCCTACCACCAGGCCGTACATATACATTTCATCTCCCGGGGCAAAATCCAGCAAGGCAAATTTATGTTTTGCCTGTATGTTTTCTTTCAGAGTTATTTCTGTGCTGTTAATAAAAATTTGTTCTCCGGCACTCAATTCAGTTAGTGCTACCGCAAGGTTATCAGTGCTGTTTATTGTTATTGCTTTATTCATACGTAAACTGAGCTATGGTAGTACCCTTATTTAATAATTCAAGTTGTG
>JAMOMJ010000219.1 GCA_027067135.1 Cyclobacteriaceae bacterium | reverse complement strand
CCATCCATTTAACCAACCTGATTTATTTTGTAATAATTTATCGTGAGCAACCACATCTGGGTCTGCCCAAACAAATAAATGATTTAAATTGAATGCTGAAAGTGCAACTAAAATTAGCATAATAATTCCACCAGGAATTAAATAAGCTGTAATACCTTCCATTACTCTAAATAACACTGGAGACCATCCTGCTTGTGATGCTATTTGAATTGCATAAAATGCTAAGACACCTAAAGCAATCATAAAGAATAAAAAAGAAGCAATATAAAGTGATGACCAAGGTCTGTTTTGCATTTGATGCATTATATGCTTGTAATGTGCTTCATCTTCGTGAGCAGCTTCAGCTTGAGTTTCGTTATGAGTATCTGCAACAGCTTCATGCCCATCGTTATGAGTAGCTTCAACATTGTGACCTCCATCATGGCCTGTTGCCATCATTTCTTTTACTTCCGCAGTAGAACTGGGAGTTGAAAGAAAACCTGTAACGATTCCTAAGGCACCTATCACCATAAGAACTATTGCAAAAAGTTTTAATTTACTTGGTAGCGTATACATATCTTTAGCTATTCTCTTTATTCTTTAATTAATGTGTTTCGTTAGAAGTGATTGTTACTTCTTCTGAAATTGTTTCTTCATGCATCATTTTTTTAGATGCCATAATTGAATCTCTTTGAACGGTTGACCATAAAGGCTCTCCTTTTAAAGTAGATTTTAAATCCATAACGTGCATTGTAATTTGCCAACGATCTTCTTCACTTGTTTGTGATGCGTGAGAACCCATTGAATTTAAACCATACATCATTACATGGTATGTATCTCCTTCAGTTATGTTTCTTCCTTTGTCAGCATAACTTGGTATTCCAAGAAATTTTTCTCTTTTTACCAATTCTCCTTTACCATCTCCTTTTTTACCGTGACAGATTGCACAATATATATTGTATAATGCCTTTCCTTTCTCAAGGTTTTTGTCAGTCAATTCTAACGGTATTTTTAATTCTGCTGTTGCTTGTGCTTTACCTTCCATTGTATTTGGATAAGCGTAAGGCATCCAACCTCTTGAAATAGTTCCTTCAACAGGCATTAAATTTACTTGCTGATTTGGTAACAATTCATATTCACCATTAGTTTCTGGACCTATAGCGGTATACATATTTGGCATATACCTATAGTTTGGTGTTTTATTATCGAAACAAGAAGTTAAACTTAATGCTACAATAATGACAACTGCTATGTTTACTAGATTCTTCATATTAGTGATCTCCGTCCTTTTCAATTAATTTAACTTCAACAGCTCCTGTGGTTTTCATAAATTCTGAAACCGCTTCTGTATTATGACTTGCATCTACTTCCATTAAAAAATGGTCGTCTGTAGTTCTTACGTCAGGATTTTCAGCTTTCTTGAATGGCCATAATTTACTTCTCATATAAAAAGTAATTACCATTAAATGCGCAGCAAAAAATACGGTAAGCTCAAACATAATTGGAACAAATGCTGGCGAATTAGCTGTATAGTTAAAACTAGGCTTACCTCCAATATCTTGTGGCCAATCTTGAATCATTATATAATTCATCATCACTGTTGCAACTGCTAATCCAATTAATCCATAAATAAATGAAGTAATTGCAATACGAGTATCTGCAAGACCCATCGCTTTTTCTAGTCCATGAACTGGAAAAGGCGTGTAAATTTCTTCAATATGATAACGCTCGTCACGTACCTTTTTTACGGCTTGTAATAAGATATCATCGTCATTATATAAAGCATGAATAACTTTAGATGCCATAATTATTTGTTTTTATTTTTAGTTGAAAACTCTACTTCTTCACCATAATGCTTAGCATCGTCTCCGTGTTCTGCTCTTAATTTCTTATAGTTTGCTCCAGATGATTTCAAAATAGATTTCACTTCAGCTTGTGCAATTACTGGGAAATTTCTAGCGTATAATAAGAACAACACAAAGAAGAATCCTATGGTTCCGATAAAGGTTCCAATATCTACAAATGTTGGTGAGAACATCGTCCAAGATGATGGAAGGTAATCTCTGTGCAATGACGTTACGATAATCACGAAACGTTCAAACCACATTCCTATATTTACTACAATCGAAATGATAAACGAAAACATAATACTACGTCTCAATTTCGGGAACCACATAAATTGTGGTGAGAACACATTACAAGTCATCATTGCCCAATATGCCCACCAATAAGGTCCTGTTGCACGATTTAGGAATGCGTATTGTTCGTATTCTACCCCAGAATACCAAGCGATAAATAATTCTGTAATATAAGCAACACCAACAATAGAACCTGTAATCATAATTACAATATTCATAAGTTCAATGTGCTGCATGGTAATATAATCTTCTAAGTTAGATACCTTTCTCATAATAATAAGTAAGGTATTTACCATTGCAAAACCAGAGAATACCGCTCCCGCAACAAAATATGGTGGGAAGATAGTGGTATGCCAACCTGGAATTACCGAGGT
>JAMOMJ010000218.1 GCA_027067135.1 Cyclobacteriaceae bacterium | reverse complement strand
GTATCAGAGACCTATTAAAATCTAAAAAAGATAAAAACATTGTAGTATCTATTATTCAATTAGCTCATAACCTTGGGATGAAAGTTGTTGCGGAAGGTGGAGAAACAATTGAACAAGTTATGGCATTAAAAGAACTCAAATGCGAATACTTACAAGGACATTATTTCAGTAAAGCCATTTCAGGCTCCGAATTTATTGAATTTATGAAACAAAATAATAACATATTGAATCAACTATAAGATTATATCTAATGGTGATTGTATGATTTCAACATCCATTAACACACATGATGTACCAATTCCGATTTATCTATACCTTCCAGTATTGAAGTCATAGACAAATCGGGATTTACACGATCGAATTTATTAAATTAATCACATGCATGAATACATTGATCGTAAGCTTCATCATACACGTCGTAGGTTTCAGCACGGTTTTCACAATGAACCAAAATATCAGTTTTTCCATTTAAATAATCTACAGGACAGTGACTTGGAGGATTCTCTCCTGAACACTCAGATACACACTCTCCGATAAATTCACCTTCAGCAGCTTGAGCTTCAAGCTCACACGTATTAACATTAACAGTACACACGGGTGGTTGAGGTAGAGAAGTTTCGGTCAGCAATAACTCAACTTGATCAAAATAGGCGAATACATTTTTACAATCTAGAGTATCTGAGGCATCTGGTAATATTCGCAGTTCTATTTCTGATGTATTATATGGTAAGTTATACTCATCAGTATTAATATTGACCCAAGCTCCCAACTCAGACACATCATAGTAATCAAATATCGAAGACCCAATTTGGATATTTGTACTATCAAAAAATCGAATAATACTGGTTAGTCTACTGCATTCACCACTTGTTGTTATTGGCATTTGTGTTACTCTAGATTTAAATGAAACAGTGTTAGTGTTATTTGAATCCAATATTACTGGCGAAGAAATTTTCCAAGAAGGGTTTCTTAAATAATTTGTATAGTTTAATTCAAACTTAAAAGCCTTACCCACTGCACCCGACGGAGAACCAACTCTTGCACTATTGTCTCTAGACCATGAAGATATGTCATCATCCCCATTGTAATCTGGTAAAATGTTGCTTGTTATTTGAGCATTAGTTATACCCAGAAACAAACAAGAACTTAGTGTTAAAATTTTCAATATTTTTCTGTTATTCATATTTTATTCCAATTTTTAACTTCTGACATTATTGTCAATAGCTGCCAATTATAAATAAAATATTTAAAAAAAAAGTAAAAAAATGTAAGGTCAAGTTATACCATACGTATGGTTATGTTACACAATGCTTGTTGTTACAAACCCTTACATTTTATCTCCTCTTTTATTAGATGATTTCAGCTAAAATCTTGGTTTTTAAAAAAGTGAAATATTATGCAGAAATTTTCTTCCCTCTCAAAAACAATTATCATCCAAGTTCTAATACTACTCATGGTTTCTTACATGAATGTTGCTCATTCATATAATTCAACAGATTTTGTAACGACTTGGCAAACCACTCCTGGGGACAAATCAGTTACTTTACCATTTTATGGGGTTGGCACTGGTTATTTTGTTGATTGGGAAAACGATGGTGGGTTTGAACAGCCTGGTGGTAATATAAGTCCGGTTTCGCACACATACACTGTTTCAGGAGTAAAAACCATTGTTATAACGGGCGACTTAGCCCTTGTACAATTTGCAACCCTATCTCCGCAAGACAGTGCTAAAATTTTATCTGTAGAGCAATGGGGAAATATAAATTGGCTCAATATGAATGCAGCTTTCGAAAATGCCATTAACTTAGTGATTAATGCATCAGATACGCCAAATATTAACAACCTTACTGACTTAAGAAGAATGTTCTACAATGCAGAATCTCTTGGAAACGGAAATGGTAATTGGGCATGGGACACATCAAATATAACTGACATGCATGAAATGTTTTCTGATGCCATTTCATTCAATCAAGATATTGGATCATGGAATACATCTAATGTTGTTGATATGGGTTCAATGTTTTATAGAGCAGGTCAATTCAACCAAGACATAGGAATGTGGGATACTTCTAGTGTTAACAATATGAGTTCAATGTTTTATAGAACAGATCAATTCAACCAAGACATAGGAATGTGGGATACTTCTAGTGTTAACAATATGGGTTCAATGTTTAATGGAGCAGATCAATTCAACCAAGACATAGGAGGCTGGATTACTTCAATGGTTTTAGATATGGGCTCAATGTTTGAAGACGCAAATTCTTATAACCAATATATTGGGAATTGGGATACATCAAAAGTTGAAAATATGAGCCGTATGTTTAACAATGCTTCATTGTTCAATTCAAATATTCAATTGTGGGACACATCAAGTGTTAAAAACATGAGTTATATGTTTTCTTTTGCCGACAAATTTAATCAAAATATAGGCAATTGGAATACATCAATGGTTATAGATATGAGTAATATGTTTTTTGTTGCCCCATCTTTTAATAAAGC
>JAMOMJ010000217.1 GCA_027067135.1 Cyclobacteriaceae bacterium | reverse complement strand
ACAAGAATTCCTTCAGTTTTAACTTAAAATTATCAATAATACCAAAATAGCAACCAGCAGTAACGAAAACTATTCAAGGCTGAAATGTGAGTTGAAAAATAAACCCCGACTTTATAGACAGACTCTACTTATAGTGTAAAACATTTGACTAGTGATTTTGATCAATCATTTTCACTTTTTCCTAGCTTAATGTTCAACGTTTCTTCTCCAAGGGTTAATGAACGAATATCCATCCAGGCTAGTATATTTTATCTTTCAACCACGTACTCTTCATATACTGTTAGAGGAACTACTCTCGCAACCAGAAGTGATGTAATCATTGATATTAAACAACTAAAAATTCCTGTTGGAGTTCAATATGAATTTCCGGCAAAAAAATTAGTGCCCTATGTTAATTTTGGCTTATCAAGTACTATCCACTTAAGTGCATCTACAGAATGGATTAAAGAAGTTGAATATAATAAAATAGTTAGAACTACTGAGCGGTCTGCTTTTGAAGTAGAGTCTCATCAAGTGGGATATTGGGGAGGGGTTGGAGTAAAAAGAACTATTTATGGTTCACTGCAGGCTTTTATAGAAGTTAAATATGAAATAACAGATGGGATTTACCAAGATGCTTATTTGAATTCTAAAGTTAATAATTTAGCATTTTTAATAGGGATAAACTTTTAATATGAGAACAAATCAAATAGTCCTCTTTGCTTCATTATTACTAATGTTAGTAATCGCTTCATGTAGTAAAGATATAATTACGCCCAGAGAGTACCCGAGGGTTAAAACATTGGAGGTTTCAAATATATCTAAAACAGGGGCAACCTTTAATGCGGAAATTATTTATCAGGGAAATCAGAAAATTATTGAGCATGGGTTTGTTTGGATGGAATATAAGGTTCTTAACGAAGTACTACAATCCCCCTCACTTGAGTACTCTGAAAAGGTAGTTATAACCCAGCCAATTACTACAGGTGTATTTAACTCGGAAATTTCTAACGCTTTTGATGCGGGTACTAAATATACTATTAGAGCTTATGCTAGAAGCAATGAATATTTGGTTTACGGGAAATTCATATTTTTTACAAGCCTGAATTAACGTGAGTTTAGATTAAGCGACCAAGTATAGTTGTGAAGTCTAGGCAGTATTCCTTTTTCTATAACCAAACCAATCTAAGGTTTTGGAAAAGTTAGCTTAGTATCTCAATCAACTTCCCCACCTGCGCCCTCCTCGAAAATTGGGTTTCTCCCACTATTCTGGAATTATGTTGAAATGTACTCAACTGCTCTTTCTGAGCTAAAAAGTGTTGTATTTGATGCACAAAATTCGTTGGCTTATCAGGGTCATAATAAAAACCACAATGATCGTTTTCACAAATATCTTTCACCCATCCTTTGGTGTTAGTAATAATAAGCTTGCCTGACGCTAGCGCATCAAAAAACTTATTTGGGCTATTGGTTTCTAGTATGGGTTTGTTAGCAAATGACACATAAGCAGCATCCGTTACATTTAGTAACCGCTTGAGGTTATGCTTATTTTGAAACTTTATAAATCGCACATTGGTGAGCTCAAAGTGTTTAACTAGGTATGTTAGCTTTTCGGTCTGAGACCCAACGCCTATAATAAAAAACACCACTGGAAGTTCTGCTTTTAAGGAAGCATTTGCCGCTGCCAATAAGTATTCTAAATGGTTTGCTGCCCCAATTGCTCCGAAATAAGAAACTACAAATTTATCTTTTACATCAAATAGCTCCTCCAATTCAGGGTTTTTAGTTTCGGGTTTAAAAAAATCTACATCAGACATATTTGGAATTAACTCAACAACTTTATTCGGTTGTCGTAATTCAATTTGGGCTTTAATTCCAGGAGAAAGAGCTATGATTTTTTCCGCATGTTTATATACTTTCTTTTCGAGCCTTTCTAGGTACGATTTTACAAACCTGTTTTTAATTATACCTAGCTGAACAGGTGCTTCCGGCCATAAATCACGCACCTCAAAATAGTATGGGATACCCAACTCTTTCTTAATTTTTAAGGCAGAAAGCCCGATGGTAAGCGGAGTTGAAGTAGCATAGCAAAGATCAACGTTTTTAATCGCTCGAGCCTTTCTTCTTACCAACTTCATAAACCGATAAAAGGCAAAAACACGTTTACTGAACCCAAGTTCATTTTCATAAAAAACAGGCAGATAGTGTACTTTAATTCCTTCAACATCTTTTATTTCTTCATAAGGCTTGTTGTGAGAAGTAATCATTTCCACTTCAATACCATTATCCACCATTCCTTTGGCCAGGTAGTACGACCGAATGGCACCACCCTCTTCAGGGGTTCTAAAATATTGATGGATGTAGAGGATTTTCATTAATTAAAACAAATATAGCCTAATCAACTAAAAGTTAAGCGCCAGCCATTTGTGTAATAGAAGAATCCGCCACAACTCTTGTGTTAAATTTTCTTTTCCAATAGAATGGAGTTTTTGCAATTCTCTTATTTTTTGTTGAGGCAGAAACTTGTGTATAAGATGTTCTTTAGAATTAAAATCCCAATGCTTTTCCTCTTTGAGCCAATCATTCATTGGTAATCCTAACCCTTGTTTTTTACGTGTGGCAAATTCCTTTCCCCCATAATTGATAAGTTGCTCCTTTAACATCCACTTCCCTCCATTTTTGAGTAGCTCATTAGCTTGCATGCTTCGTGTAGCTTTAACTAACTGGCAATCCAAAAAAGGAACCCTTGTCTCAATGGAGTGCTGCATCGTTGCATAATCGGTAATAGCGAGCACATCAGCACCCAGGTAATTGTGTTGGTCGTGATTTAAAACATTTCTAAGGTGAGTTTCATTGCTAAGTCTGGCATCCCAAAGTTTTCCGCTAATTCGGAAACTGTCTGATTGTACAAAATTATTAAAAGTTGTTGATGGGTCGGCATCTAAGGCATTGGCCAGCTTTTTAACCAGGTTTAATTGGTTTGAAAAGCCTGGTATCTTTTTAGCTTGTTTTACCAATGAAAACCAAGATTTGTTTCTGTATTTTAAATAATTATAGAATGCTTTATGTCTATTATAGCCACCGAATAATTCATCTGCACCAGCACCTGAAAGTAGCACTTTTGATTTTCCCACAGCCTTTTGAGCTATTAACCGTGTTAAATAACCCCCACTATCTGCAATTGGTTGACCAAGGGTTGAAACGTAACTATTTAAATCATCTAACGAACTTTCATCAATCCCAATTTCATTATATTCAGCTTGGTAAAGCTTTGTTGCTTTTGCAGCAAAAGCACCATCCCTTGTGTCGAATTTGTTTTTCCCTTTACTTGCAACAGAGAAAACAGGAACGTTTCGATACCCTAATTCTTTGTTTAAAATTGCAAGTAATAAAGTAGAATCCACTCCTCCACTTAGCATAATGCCTGTGTTATTGGCTTCCGAATATTGCTGAACAACCGTATCGATCAATAATTGTTTTATGTCCTGTCTTTCTTCTTGAGTTTGCTCCGGGATAAGCGACTTCTCTGATTTTCCATTTTTGTCTGTTTGCCAAATAGTACCAGGCATTACTTCTTCAATGCCCTTAAAAAATGTTACCGGCCTTGGTGCATACTTATAGGCAAGGTAGTGTGGGATGGCTTCTTCGTTCAGATGCTTTTTTACTAAGCCAGATGCCAGTATGCCTTGGATTTCAGAGGAAATAATTAATTGAGTTGAGGTTCGGTGTAAAAACAATGGTTTGATACCCAAATGGTCTCTTGCGATAAGTAGTTCACTTGATGCAAAATCTATGAATACGAATGCAAACATGCCATTCAGATGTTGAACGCCCTCTGCTCCATTCTTAATTAACCAATAAAGAAGCACTTCTGTATCTGACCTTGTTGTGAATTGAATACCACTTGTTAAGAGTTCATTTCTAAGGGTTTCATAATTATAAATTTCCCCATTAAATATGAGCCCATACCGACCATCTTGGGATAGAAATGGTTGGTTAGAATGATTATCCTTATCTATAATTTGTAAACGGTTTGATCCAAGGAATACCCTACCATTTCCAAAGGGTCTTTCAGTGTGTTGGCTAGCATCTGGCCCCCTATGTTTGATGGCCTCCATCATTTGTTGGATATGCCCTATTCGAGCTTTTTCTTCAAAATCAAGAATTATACTAATGCCACACATATTGTAAAGTTAACCGCAAAGGCCACAAAGAATACACAAATGGCGTAAGGAGTTCTTTGCGAACTTTCCATTTTTAAAACATAGTGCCCTTTGCGGTTAAACTGTTTTTTCATAATACTTACACCAACGGGCAATTTCACATTCTTCGCATTTGGGCTTGCGTGCAATGCAAGTATAACGGCCGTGTAGAATCAACCAGTGGTGAGCTAGTGGCACATCTACTTTAGGAATATATTTAATAAGTTGCTTCTCCACTTCTAAAGGAGTTTTAGCCGTTTGTGTTGCTAGTCCTATGCGTTTCGAAACTCGAAAAACATGCGTATCTACCGCCATTGTTGGTTGGTTATACACCACAGAGGCTATTACATTTGCTGTTTTACGACCTACTCCAGGCATTTTTTGTAAATCTTTGATATCGCTGGGCACAACCGAACCAAACTCTTCGGTAAGCACCTTGGCCATATTAATTAGGTGTTTGGCTTTATTATTGGGGTAAGTAACTGATTTTATTATAGGGAATACTTCATCAAAATGAGAAGCGGCTAAATGCTCGGAGGTTGGAAATTTAGCAAACAGGTTGGGTGTAACCATATTTATTCGCTTATCTGTGCATTGGGCACTAAGCAATACGGCAACTAATAGCTGATACGGGTTCTCGTAGTGGAGTTCCGTTTCAGCTTCAGGGTTATTTCGTCTAAAAAAATCTAGAACAGCTTCAAATCGTTCTTTCTTGGTCATACACAGCCTTTAGTGGGCGGTATGCAAGTTAGTTGATTTTGAATAATTCAGAATATTTTCGAGGGTCGAATTCGAAGGCGTATAGCTAACTTCGCTTAAAGTGGCAACTGTTGATTTAAGAGATTTATACTCTTCCATCAACTCATTATTGCATAATAGGGCTAACTCAATGTCTCGATTTTGCTCGGTTGTTGTTTCGTTGTAAATAAACCTTATAAGGTCAAGTTGGGTAAATGTTTGAATCATACGCAATTTTATGTTGTTTCATCTTTTTTCTAAGATTGATGAGTGCATAACGCATTCTCCCCAAGGCAGTATTAATACTTACATCGGTAGATTCTGCTATGTCCTGAAAACTCATTTCTTGGTAATGTCTCATCAAAATTACTTCCCGTTGGTTTTCGGGTAGTTCTTCTATAAACGAACGAAGTTTCTTTTTAGTATCTTCTTGTACCTGAAAGTTTTCATAAGGGGCTTCCGAGAACTCTAGCGTATTAAAAACGTTCGATCCATCTTCCATTACAATGGTAGGATAACGCTTCTTACGTCTGAAATGGTCGATGGCTAAATTATGGGCAATGCGTAAAACCCATGGCTTAAACTTGCCCTCTTCATTATAACGCCCACTGCGTAATGTTTTAATGGCTTTTATAAAAGTATCCTGTGTGAGGTCTTCAGCGATATATGTATCCTTAACAATAAGATAAATATTCGTGAAAACTTTGGATTTGTACCTATTAAGCAAAACCTCAAAACTCTCTTCGTTACCTTTGATATAGAGCGAAACCAACTTGCTATCGCTTAATTCAATGTTGTTCATGTAAAAATTTGGTTGGTAATCGTAGAGGTTTAAATCATATAGAATTATGTGGTTTTATAATATTTTAGTTCTGTACTAGATTCCAAATGTATAGAATCAATAATTTATAATCAAAGGATTTTTCTAATATTTGCAAATAAATTTCCTTTTGATAACTACTACAACTTAACGTTGTTTTACCCTACCTAACCCTTAAAATTAAAGCACAACGAATGATTCACTGCGGTATTGTGTAAATGACGAATAAATTTTGTAATTGTATTTATCCAACAATACTGATATAATGAGCTCTTATTTGTTGCATTTTAAGAAGCGCAGAAGAAGGTTGGTTTTAAGTAAGTTCAATTTTAATTCTGTAATTGAATAAGGATTTATCATTGGTTATATTTGCGGTTCATGCAAAATCATACAGCCAATATTTCTTCAAAATTAGAAGATTTAGACCCTAGAGAATTTATTCTTATTAAAAATGCTCGGGTAAATAACCTAAAAAACTTGAGCGTTGCCATTCCTCGAAATAAAATGGTGGTGGTTACGGGCTTGTCTGGTTCGGGTAAATCTTCCTTAGCATTTGATACCCTTTTTGCCGAAGGCCAGCGGATGTATGTGGAGAGTCTTAGCTCTTATGCACGTCAGTTTTTGGGGCGTATGGAAAAACCTGAAGTGGATTATATAAAAGGAGTTTCCCCTGCTATTTCTATAGAGCAACGGGTAAATACCAATAACCCAAGATCAACGGTTGGCACGACTACAGAAATTTACGATTATTTGAAGTTGTTATTTGCACGCATCGGGAAAACAATTTCTCCTAAAAGTGGCAAAGAAGTTTCAAGCCATTCGGTTTCGGATGTAGTTGATTACTTGGTGTCCTTTGAAGAAGGTGAAAGGTATATGATTACGAGCCCACATGCCCTAAACAAAAGCAGAACGATTGAAGAGGAGCTAAATACTTTGCTGGGCAAAGGATATTCTCGACTTATTATCAAAGACCAACCTGTTTATATCGAAGATTTAATTGAAGATCCGGCTCAATTAAAAAATGAACCTATGGAGCTGTTAGTTGACAGAGGAGCCATTGCACACGATGAAGATAACCAATACCGAATGGCTGATTCAGTTCAAACAGCATTGTTTGAAGGTGATGGTGTTTGCCATTTGAATATTATAGGAAAGGAGAAGAAAACATTTTCTGATAAGTTTGAACGAGATGGAATACTATTTGAACGCCCATCTGTTAATTTTTTTAGCTTTAACAACCCCTTTGGAGCTTGCGGGCGATGCGAAGGCTTTGGCAATATATTAGGTATCGATCCAGACCTAATTATGCCAGACAAAAGCTTATCCGTGTATGATGGAGCCATTGCTCCTTGGCGAAGTGAAACGATGAAAAAATGGTTGGTACCTTTAATAAACGAAGCTCCTACCCTCGATTTTCCAATCCACAGAGCCATTCAAGACCTTACAACCGAAGAATATGATATTCTTTGGGAAGGAAAGGGGAAATTTAAAGGCTTAAATAAATTTATTAAATTTCTGGAAGCCCGCACCATTAAAATTCAATACCGAGTTATGCTTTCTCGCTACCGAGGGCGTACGGTTTGCTCCGATTGTAAGGGAACACGGTTGCGAAAGGATGCAGCCTATGTGCAAGTTGCAGGCAAAACCATTGTAGATATGGTGTTGATGCAAGTGGATAAACTAAACGCCTTTTTCCAAACAATTAAATTAAATGATCACGATTTTGAAATTTCTAAACGAATTGTGTTGGAAGTGCAGAGCAGATTGGGCTACCTCAATAAAGTAGGACTAGGCTACCTAACACTAAATCGAAAAACAGCGACTCTTTCGGGTGGCGAATACCAACGTATAAAATTATCTACTTCATTGGGTAGTGTGCTTGTAGGTGCTATGTATATATTGGATGAGCCAAGTATTGGCCTTCACCCTAAAGACACGCAAAAGTTGGTGGAGGTGCTCAATGAGCTTAAATCGAAAGGCAATACCGTTATTGTAGTAGAGCACGAAGAGGAAGTGATGAAAGCGGCTGACCAAATAATAGACATTGGTCCAGATGCAGGTGCTCATGGAGGCCAATTGGTATTTCAAGGTACCGTAGATGAAATTGACAATGGAGACACACACACTACACGTTACCTCTCGGGTAGAGATAAGATTGAGGTGCCAGATCGGAGAAGAACTTGGAATAAATCTATTACCATATCAGGGGCTAGAGAAAATAATCTAAAGAATGTAACTGTTGATTTCCCCATTGGAGCACTAACTGCCATTACAGGTGTAAGCGGGTCTGGAAAATCTACCTTGGTTACTAAAATTCTATACCCTGCTTTAGGTAAAATTCTAGGTACTGTTAACATAGCTACTGGCAAGTTTGATCAACTTTCAGGGGATTACAAAGACATTAGCCAAATTGAGTTTGTAGATCAAAATCCGATTGGCAAATCGTCTCGTTCAAACCCTGTAACCTATGTAAAAGCCTACGATGCCATTCGGCAGTTATTTGCCGATCAGCAATTATCGAAACAAAGAGGATACAAGCCTGCACACTTCTCTTTTAACGTAGAAGGAGGTCGTTGTGAAACTTGCTCAGGAGAAGGGTCTGTAAAAATTGAAATGCAGTTTATGGCTGATATTGTCCTCGATTGTGAGCAGTGCAAAGGTCAACGATTTAAACGAGAAATTCTTGAAGTAAACTATAAGGATAAAAACATTAGTGAGGTCTTAAACCTCACCATAGATGAGGCACTAGAATTTTTTAATGAAGTTGCTCCTGTTCATAGAAAACTTCTTCCATTGGCAGAAGTTGGATTGGGATATGTTACCCTCGGACAATCATCCAGTTCACTAAGTGGAGGAGAAGCACAACGAGTTAAGTTGGCCTCCTTTTTGGGGAAAGGAAAATCTGGTAACCAAAACATATTGTTCATTTTTGATGAGCCTACAACGGGGCTTCATTTCCACGATATTAGCAAGCTCTTAAAAGCCATGAATGCATTAATTGAGCAAGGAAACACTGTTTTAGTGATTGAACATAATGTGGAAATAATTAAATCAGCTGATTGGGTTATAGATTTAGGTCCAGAAGGAGGAGACAATGGAGGACAGGTTAGTTTTGCTGGTTTACCAGAGGGTTTAGTGAAGGAAAAAAGCAACTATACAGCTCTGTTTTTAAAAGAAAAATTAGAGGGATAATTATCACATTAAGTACAATAAATATATCATACCTTTACACCGATTTAAATAAAAACCAAGTATTACAAAATCAAATAACATCATGAGTCAGGAAGTTATCGAGCGAATTAAGAATCGCAGCAAAGGTGAACCAGAATACCACCAAGCAATTGATGAGGTTTATCTGAATGTTGAAACAATTATTGAGCAAAATCCTCAATATAAAGAGCTTAATATTTTTGAGCGAATTTCAGAGCCAGAAAGAACCATTATGTTCAGGGTTCCATGGATGGATGACCAAGGAAACATTAATGTAAATCGTGGGTATCGTGTGCAAATGAACAGTGCTATAGGGCCATATAAAGGTGGACTTCGCTTTCACCCAACAGTTACACTTAGTGTGCTTAAGTTTTTGGCTTTTGAGCAGGTGTTTAAAAATGCCTTAACTGGTTTGCCTATGGGAGGTGGTAAAGGTGGTAGCGATTTCGATCCTAAGGGAAAATCGGATGCAGAAGTAATGCGTTTTACACAAAGTTTTATGCAAGAACTTGCCAAGCATATTGGCCATAGAACAGATGTACCTGCGGGTGATATTGGCGTTGGAGGTAGAGAAATTGGCTACTTGTTTGGTATGTATAAAAAAATTAAGAATGAATTTGTTGGTGTACTTACGGGTAAAGGTCAAGGATGGGGCGGTAGTCGTATTCGACCTGAAGCTACGGGTTACGGACTTATTTATTTTGCCATGAATATGCTAGAAGCAAATAATGATTCTCTTAAAGGGAAGAAATGTATTGTTTCTGGTTCGGGTAATGTGGCTCAGTTTGCGATGGAAAAAATTCTCCAGAATGGAGGTGTTCCATTAACAGCTTCAGATTCTTCTGGCTATATTTATGATAAGGATGGTATTGATACCGATAAGCTTGCTTTTATTATGGATTTAAAGAATAATAAGCGAGGTAGAATTAAAGAATATGCTGATCAATACCCTTCGGCTGAATTCCATGCTTCGGATAGAAATGCTGATAGTAACCCCATTTGGGACATTGCAGCTGATTGTGCGTTCCCTTGTGCTACTCAAAATGAGCTAAACGCCAATGATGCTAAAAATTTAGTAAAAAATGGAGTTAAATTATTAGCCGAAGGAGCCAATATGCCTACTACACCTGATGCTATTGAAATAGCTATTGAAAACGGTATTATGTATGCACCGGGAAAAGCATCTAATGCAGGTGGAGTTGCTACTTCTGGTTTAGAAATGTCGCAGAATTATGCAGGTGTTTATTGGACAAGCAAAGAAGTAGATGATAAGCTTAAAGAAATTATGAAGAATATCCATGATCTCTGTATAGAAACAGCTGAAAAGCATGGCTTTAAAGGAAACTATATGGCAGGAGCCAATATTGCAGGGTTTATTAAAGTAGCCGATGCTATGGTGGCAGAAGGAATTTTGTAATAGAAAGTAATTGAGATAATTAAAAAACTGGTCTAGTGCCAGTTTTTTTAATGCTTTGATTAACGTGAAAATAAAAGTAATTTAGGGGTTAAGGATTTTTAGAATGAAGAAAATTTATCTTTTTCTTGCTCTTTTGTTTTTCATAAACTTAGAGTTGTATGGTTCTCACATTGTTGGTGGAGAATTTCAACTGTTACATATACAAGGACAAGAGTATGAGCTCCGCTTGGTTGTATATTTTGATGCCATTAATGGAAACTCAGGAGCTATAGATAATCAGGTGAACGCTCGAATTTTTAGGAAAGTTGATAACATAGGAGTGTTAGATATAACTCTTCAGTTCATTTCACAAAGCCGAATAGAGCACTTTCAGCCCAGTTGTTCCAATGGAGAAGTGATAACAGATCGACTTTTGTATTCTACAGTAATAACTTTGTCTCCTGAATCATTTAATGACCAAGGAGGCTATTACATTGCTTGGGAAAGGTGTTGTAGAAATTATACCTTAACTAATGTAATTAGTGAAGACCCTCAGACGGGAGGGCAACATGCAGGACAAACATTTTACTTAGAATTTCCAGCTGTTATTGATCAAAATGGAAACGCATTCGTTGATTCGTCTCCTCTTTTTACGACACCCTTAAATGATTATGCCTGCCCGAACAGGGAATATTGGATCAATTTTAATGCAACTGATACTGATGGCGACTCACTTGTATATTCATTAATAACCCCATTGAGTACACATAATCCTGTAGCAATCCCTACGAGCGGACCAGGAGCAGCACCTTACCCTGAAGTAAATTGGGCTTCTCCTTTTGGGCTAGAGAACATATTTGATGGTAACCCAGACCTTATGATTAGTGGTGATGGATTGTTGAAAGTGACTCCACAACAGGGAGGACTTTATGCTTTCGGAGTAAAATGCAAAGAATATAGAAATGGAATAAAAATAGGAGAAGTAAATAGAGAGTTTCAATTGTTAGTCTTAAGTAGTTGCCCTGGCAATATACAGCCTTCTATACAAGGGAAAAAAATTACAGATGTTAATTATACAGATGTAGAATTTATGGAAGTTTTTTTCGATACTTCTGTGAGTGATGATAATCGATGCATTAATGTCCGAGTCTCTGATTTAGACTCAGAAAACGTTGGTTCTAATTATACTGAAAACATTTATTTAAAGGCTATTCCAATAAAATTTGACCCAAATGAAGTTGATTTAACCAGTATTCTTCCAGTAATATCTAATGCTACTTTAATAAACGGTAGTTTGGAAGAATTTAATATTTGTTTTCCGGAATGTCCTCTTTTAGATCCACAAGAAGTAGATTATTTTGATGTAGGAATCATTGCCTTTGATGATGGTTGTGCACTTCCGTTATCTGATACTCTTGTGGTAAGGGTTAGAGTG
>JAMOMJ010000216.1 GCA_027067135.1 Cyclobacteriaceae bacterium | reverse complement strand
TCAATATCAAGCATAAATCGCAAAACATCATTCTCATAGTCCTTTAATCGCTCTAATAAATTTCGTGCTTTACTGCGTTTTAATCTTCCTCTTTGCCCTTTTGGTCTTGATTTAGGGTCTGGTGGTGGACATTTGATTTCAGCTTTTTTGAGTAAATCTCTATAGTCTCCAATGTAGCTATCTGCAACTTCTTTTTTCAACGAACCTCCAGAATCATCTACAGTTTTTTTGATTTTCAATAGCAAATCCTTCATCTGTTTTGCCCACTGCATTCCATCTTGCTCAAAGCAACGTGTGAGTTCTCTCAAATGGTGTGTATTACATAAAGCATGAAGACATAAAATAAATCTGTAATAGGTTTTCCAATGATCGTGACATAATATTCCTTTGAAAAATGGCAAAACACCCATGGCTTCCATAGCCAGGTATCCCCGTTTTTCATGTGGGAATAAATAAGTCCATTATTTATTTGAATTGACATGAACCCATGCTAATTTCCCATTCACATTAATACCAGTTTCATCGGCATGTACAATTTTTGAATGGGTTAACTTTTCTTTGGTAATCTCTTGGAACCCTGCCAGTTTATTGTAGGCATACAAGGAGGTATATTCACAACTAAAACCAGTGGGAGTGTAGCCCACATTGGCTATTTTTCTCTATTAAATTTACTCAATAGAACGACTATTAAGTTATATTTAATAGAAAAAACTATCTCAATGTACATCTCCATCCCATTCGCCCATAGTTATGCATATAACTCTATATTATATCATGGGTTTCTGATATGAAATTTTCCTTAATCTGTGCACTTATTAGAGATGAAAAAACATTTGACTTTACCTAGCATTGATGCTTTTTTGAAATGTCTTAATCGCTATTTATGTTGGTACATAAACACTTTTAAGCGTATCTTTCCTAGAGTGTAAATATTGGATAATTTCGGCTAAAAGGGCGTCAAGGAATTTCTCTTATTTACGCTGAATAGTTACCAAATAAGGTTGTTAATATTTTGTTTTTCATTTTATATTCTCTCAATTTTGGTAGCAATAGAATCATTTATTTAGCTCCGCAGCCACTACTGTATTTTAGCCTTAGGTTATTGCCGAATTATCAGTTTCATTACCATTAACACCAACAAAATTACTATCTTCATAAAGTGCTCCAACTACCAGTGTGTCTCCAGAAATAGCAACTGACCAGCCAAACATATCTCCACCACCTCTGGAAGTATTTCTGCCATAAGCACCGATTACTAAAGTCAGGCGGTTGATTTAAGTTTTTTCATTTCTCAAAACTGTTAGCAAAAATTAAATCTGGCATATCCAATAAACGCGGAGCAAGTGCAAACTGCGGTGTGGATGAATAATTAGGTCTGGAAGCTGAAGTAATTAAACGCGTCCAGGCTGCATTTGAGTCTGTAATTCCTGCATCTACTAACACAGCAAGTGCCGGTTGTAGGTTAGCGGGGTAGCCCATTGACGAGGATGCAGCTCCAAACATTTCTCCTATGGCATAGGGGCGGTCGAACCTTGTGGTTAACCAAGCAGCCATTTCAGTACTACCACAAGGCTTATCAATCAAGCGGTTATCAGGATCACCTGGCATCATCCAGTAATTATTAGTAAAGGTGGCTTGATATACTTGGGCAAGCGTCTGAAACCAGTTGTCTGGATTACCAGCCCATGCCGTTGGATCTGGCCCAAGCCCATGAGTATAAGCAGCTCCAAAAATCCAACAATAGCCACTATCTTGTAAGGACATTCTTTGTAAAGGATATTTCGCTTTCCATTGTAAAATTGGTATAAAATCAGTAAAACCCAATTCAACTAGATAACCTATGCTCCAAGTAAAGAAATCATCCATCCATGGTTTTCCCTCTAGATTACTTCTAGGACGTGCCGCGCCCAAACTATTCGCATCGGAGTTGTTGACATACATTTCCATAAGCCATGTACGATTATTAGCTAGTTTTTCATTAAAATAATCTTTCATTTGGTGTTCATCAGGCAAAATATAGGCAGCGTGACCTAGTGTACGTAATGCCCAAGCCGTTGTACGAACTTGTTGTCCTTTTAGTAAGCCTAACTCTTCTTCACGAGTACTATAGCCCATTCGTATGAAGTTATAATTTGCCCAAAAGGTTAATTCTTCAAGATAAAAGTGATCACCTGTGATTATATAGGGAAGATAGGCGGTCGAGGGTTGGTGAGCACCATCTGCAATATATGAATTTCTGCATGTCCAGGTCGCATCATCTGTTCCTTGTTCGGTACATTGGGCAGGTCGATCCGGTCCATTTGGAGAGTTGTTTCCCATTCTGGGATGGTCATCAATAGAGGGAGGATAATCTGTAGCTTGTTTGCGAGAATGAGTAGAGTAGGTGCCACCAGCATCGCCATTGGCAAGTACTCCATGGTATGCACGAATATCACCAGTTAGCAAGTAACGAGCTGCCCAGCGTGGTAAAGGACCAATACCGATATCAGCTCCACCCTCTGGCATAT
>JAMOMJ010000215.1 GCA_027067135.1 Cyclobacteriaceae bacterium | reverse complement strand
AGGAAATGTCCCAGTAATACTAGATGGTTTTGATGAATTGCTACATAAAAGTCAGGACAAGGATGGGTATGAAAATACAGAGCCTATGCTTGATACGGTTGGTGAGTTATTAACTAATAAAGCAAAAATAATTCTTACGACAAGAAGAACAGCTATATTTGATGGCGATGAATTTCATGACTGGATGGATTCACATGAAGAGGATTTCGAGGTAGTAAGGATTAGGATTGATGAACCAACAGTTAGTGCGTGGATACCAGATGAAAGATATAAGAGCTTAAAGAAAGCTAATTTTCCAATTGATAAACTGTCTAATCCAGTTTTACTTTCATATCTAAGGTATATACCAGATTGTGAGTTTGAGAAATGCTTATTATCCTCTGATAGTATTGTAAATAAATACTTTGAATCAATGCTTGAAAGAGAAAGGGTTAGGCAAGATTTGAGAATGCAGCCAAATGACCAATATGAAGTACTTAAATCTATTGCACATGATATGGTGGAGTTTAATTACACTGCAGAAAGCAAAGAATATATTATAGAAGTAATTAATTCGTTAAGTAGCAGTCTAATAGAAAAAACAAGGAAGGCTTATCCCGTTGAAGATAGACCAACTACTGATGAACTCCTAAACAAGCTAGCAAGTCATGCCTTGCTAGATCGTTCATCTGATAATAGTCAGGATATCGGGTTTGTTAATGAGTTTGTATTAGGTAATTTTTGCTCTGATATAATTCTTGAGGAACCATCAGGTGAGTGGGCGGGTGACCCTAGATTTATAGAACCCGCTGTTTTGGCCTATCAACCTAGATCACAAATCAGAAGGCACTCACTATGGTTATCAGTTAAGTTTAGTCTAGCATTTGTTAATTTTAGTCAATATTTAGACAGTATGGTCCGGCTTACAGGTGAAATTTGTTCAAATATTGAAAGTGAAAGTATAGAAAATATATGCCTATCTAATCTTCGGCTCTCTCCAGATATTCTTATAAAAGACTCTGTGTTCTTTAACTGTAGTTTTATTGATGTCACATTTGATCCAAGTCGTTTAGATAATGTTTCATTTCTGAATTCTGAATTCTACAACTGTATGTTAGTTGATACAAAAGAGCGCATATCTGAAATAAACCTTCTTGGCTGTACAGCTGACAAACTAGATTTCCTTGAGTCGTTTAATGTTCAGAAAAAAACGACTTCAAAAAGTAATCTGCCAACAATTACTGGGGCTGAGAAATTTATTCTAGAAAAGTATTGGCCTAAGGGAAGGCAGACATTTACGAAGCACAAACCAATAAAAAGTGTTTGCGCTCAAACAAATCATTTTAAACATGCTCAGGTCTTAGATGCGATTAACTCCCTTAAAAAGAGAAAGTTCTTGGTTCAGTCTGAAAAAGCGAGCTTTCTAGAAATTAATTTGTCGTTAATTTCAGAGATTAAGACAGCTTTAGGAAAATAACTATATGTACAACGCATCAGAACATAGAGTTGTAAAGCAACTACAAGCATCAATTGAGAATGAGTTGGATAGAGTTGGTTTGCTCTCAAGAGTTTTTTCAAGGGCAAAATCATTAGAATCATTAAATGCAAAAATTGATAGGGAGCCTGGTAAATACGCTGCTAATGGAAGGAAAATTCAAGACCTTTTTGGTGTGAGAGTGGCTTTATATTTTCCAGATGATAATCAAATAGCTCAATCGGCAATAAAAAACCTATACACATTCAATGAGATGGACTCAACTATCGACGTACCTGACAAGGATACATTTTCAGCTAGTCGTTGTAATTTAATATTTACACTTCCCCAGGAATTAGTCGATGAAAGTGAAATAATAGGAAACAACGAACTTGTA
>JAMOMJ010000214.1 GCA_027067135.1 Cyclobacteriaceae bacterium | reverse complement strand
AGTAACCGCATCGCGCTTGAATTCTTCCGTGTAATAACCTTGTGACATAACTTAATCTCCTTGCTTCTGTTTTTACCATGCAAGGTGTCTACAAATCTAGGGGCACATCAATATCAATATATCTTGAATATACAAATTATTGTTATCTTATTTGTCGATAAATAGCAATATTGGGTTCGTTTGCATAAAGGTACCAAAACCACCACAGAATGGGTAACCGTATTGCGGAAGAGTGGAAACAAGCTAATCCAAATGCTCGAAATGATCGCCGCGCAAGAGAATTGATGCAAATATTGCAGGAAAGCCTATTTGGATCGGATATTAATCCAACAGCATGTCGTATCACAGCTTTCAGCTTACATGAATGTAATTGGTGTGCCCAATGATTGGGTTAATTTGATCGGCACAATGGTTCCTGATATTTTAAAGCTGGTAACAACAACTTGGGATACTCTACCACCTCTTGCGTCTGATGCTTATGAAGATCCTATCACAGAACTTTTGTGTCTCGCCCTTAAACAAAATCGAGATTTGGGTGAATTGCCATTTAGAGTCGATATCCAGCTTGTAGAGCTGGAGCCAGAAGTCGACCAAAAGCAAGGTCGGATGGATATTGCTTTTTCTCCCCTCATTCCTCGGGAAGACATCTATTTTTGTTTGGAGTGCAAACGGCTGAATGTCATAAAGGATGGCACTCTACGTAAATATGCATCTCAGTATGTAACCCATGGGATGTTGAGGTTTATTACAGGACAATACTCTAAATTAGTTAAGGATGGTGGAATGCTTGGGTATGTCTTAGATGGCAATGTGGATAATGCTATCAAGGATTGTTCCCCGTCAGGTCTTATGAGACCAAATAAAGGTCTTGCATAAGGGAGTGTTTTGGTTTTCATCGTAATGACGAAGGAATGAAGATGAAAACCAAATTAAATACTAAATCCAGTAAATCAAATTACACAGTTCCTAGAACACTCCCTAAATAGTCGTTTCCAAATACCCTTTTTTATATTTTGTTGTTCTTGTAGTTCTTTAACAGTTTGCAGTACAGTAAATAATGTTTCTGTTTGTTTTTCTTGATCTTTATCTTTTTTAGATAATTCTCTTTGATCGGTGAGTAGGCTGGTTAAATTTTTATTTTGTGACATGGAATCCTTTAATGATGAACGTAAGTTCTCTATCTCTTCTGTTAGCTGTTCGCGCTCCCTAAGTCTTTCTTTCTCTAATTTAGTTATTTCTTCTTTTAACTGCGTTGTTTCGTCTATAGAAGGTGTGTTCCGATGTGTTCCGCTTGGTACATTTTTGTTATTTTTAGCTTGTTCAAGTTGTTCAGGTGTTCGTACATTGTTACTACCATATACACGAATAAGTTCTGATACATCTATTTTGCCATTAGAACCAACAGATATAGGCTTTTCCTTTATATGCCGATAGAAAGTTGTTCTTCCAATATTTACCATTTGTGCGGCTAATTTTTTTGAAACTTGCATAATTACCAGTGTGTTCCTTGTTTTTATATTGGAGTGTTCTACGGCACATGTTACTTCTTTTATTTATATTTCCAAGAGTTAAATAGGCAGATTCTATAATTTTTTATATAATTATTGTACCAATGTGTTCTGTTGGTTTATAAAGTGCAGTGTTCCATGAAACATTAAATTATTATCCATTATCATATTGATATATATAATTGTTATATATATCAATATGATAATGGAAATATATTATATAAAAATATTGTTTTAATGTTCAAGCTGAGTGAACAGTAAACTGTACCACTTGTGGATAACTGAACACTATGTTACATTTTTTTGAACATGCCTAAGAATCATCTTAGACTAAATATCTTAAAGTTGGATTTTTGAAATAATTAAAATAAATCTAACAATCAAACAAAGGAACAAAATTCAGACATAAGAAAACCCGCTAGGAGCGGGTCTCTAAAAATTCTTAGGCGATGCACTGATTTGAGAACTCAAGCATCGCTTAAAATCGGAAGCGATGCAAGTAAAAAATACTTACTTGTAAGAGTTTTTTGCGACTTTTTTCTAAAGCGTTGGTTTTCTTGACTTTTTACAAAGGAGAAAACTATGTTACACCAAAATATATCCCCTATTCCCACGCCTTCTGCGCGTGAATTAAACGCATATCGGCATTTAAATTCAGAAAATGAGTTTTTTGGTCTTGAAACCGATATTGATAGATTTCATGCTTTGCGATTGATAAAGTTATTAGGTCGCGATGCTGGTTTTACACCTTCGATGATCCAGTTGCTCGAATATTATATAGTACGCACCCAAGATATTGACTGGAGCGAAGGACAAACCCCTATTTGCTATCAAACCGTCAATGCCACTGCGCGCGACCTTGGAATGAATGAGCGTCATGTTAATAGATTAGAAACCGCCCTCTTTGAGCTCGGCGCACTACGTTGGGAGAGCAGCGGTAATCATAAACGCTATGGCGTTCGTAATCGCGAGACTGGAGAGATAGCCTATGCCTTTGGCGTTGATCTA
>JAMOMJ010000213.1 GCA_027067135.1 Cyclobacteriaceae bacterium | reverse complement strand
CAAATACAATATTGCGTTATATTTTTATTGGTGGGTGTTTGATATAGGTGGCAATAATTTAAGGCTTATTTGTGCAATTCTATTTTCATGCCAAAAGGTTTATGTAAAGCATATTGTCCCCCATGCTGGATATGACAGGCTATGCATTAAATAGAGGCCTTTCCACGATTCATAGTTTCCGCCCCAGCGGCGTTAAAAATGATCTCAAAATCCTCGTTTACTCCTGTAAACTCCGGTTTTTCGATCATTTTTGCCTTGCTGGAGCGAAAACTATCTTTCGTGCAAAGGTCTCTAATACAGAAAAGGAGCGTAACCAATGTTAGCTATAAAACCAGAAAACCTAACAAATTTTTTTCTAGGATTTGCACATGAAGCGTCAAATATTCTTCACATAAAAAGCAAGAAAGATTACAAAGAAGCACTTGAAATAATTGAACATCTGTTTAATGAGGCAAGTGATTCTGCTGATGATCCATTGAATGATTTAATAGATATTATCTCTAAATCAATTGAGCGGTATGAGTCAAGCCAGGAAAATATTGTGAATTTTGATAGAGACGCAGATGAGATTAGTCAGGAAATATCCGTTCTTAGGGTATTAATGGCGCAGCATAATTTAACTCTCTCTGGGTTCAAAAATGAAATAGGATCAAAATCTTTAGTCTCCATGATATTGAATGGAAAAAGGAGTCTTACAAAAGGACACATCGCTAAGCTGTCTGAGCGTTTTAGTTTAAATCCTGTCGTATTTTTTAATTTAAAAGCGGTGTGAGCTTTGCACCATTCACATCAACCACTCGCCAACTGGCTACCCGTCATAATATGAAGCTTGCAAAATTCAAGTTATAAAATATTGGGCACAAAAGTGTGCCCAATATTCAACTTCTCATCCATGAGTATAGATAAAGATTTAAGCTATTTCATAAGTCACAACTTTGATAGAGCCGATCAAAACGATAGAGGGTTGCTCTACCTAGAAAAGGGTTATTCGCACGGGAAATAGTGGCATAACGCCCATCTCTAGAGATAGAGTAAGGCCGAACGCCTGACCCAGGAACAGGCTCAGAAGCAAAAACCTCTTGAATTGCCCCTGTCTCTAAATCCATGATATGGACACCAGTTCGAGCTGCGAGCCTGTTTACAACATTTTCTCTAATAAGAGCTAAAGTGTAGCGGCCATCATCGCTTATAGAGCGCATACTGATCCCTTCATGGGTTAATACTCCATTTTCCATTCGCTCAATAACCTTATATTCACCTGTTATTCTATCAAGCCTGATTGTTGCATAATTATTATATACAATGCCGTTCAGGCGCGCAGAGAAACAAGCAAATGTAGCGTACCGACCATCCCTGGATATTGTTGTATTTCGCCCGTTACCACAATGACCATAAAATAAGTTATTAGCATCATTAGCGTTGAGGAATTCCGTAGTACCAGTTACTTGGTCATGGATAAATAAGTTAAAAGAAAATGTTCTGTAAGGATTATTCGGATCCGACATATCATCACGTGTATTAAATACAATAAACCGACCGTTACTACTCATTGCAAATGAATTCCCGAACCCAGAGGGTAACTCGACACCTGTACTAGTAACAGTGATGCGTTTGATCGTACCTTGCTCTAGATCGGCCATGAAAAGATCCACTTCACCATTATTATCGTTAGGCACCAGCTGGTCAGATCTTGAACCGAATAACAAGTAACGACCATCACTGCTCAAACTTCTCGGGATCAAGTGAGGATCATCTATAACTGTTCCATCATAACCAATGTTAATAATAGAGGTTTCACCCGTTATGACGTCATGTTTAAACAAGTCAGCAAAATTAGTGTTGTCATCTATAGGATCCAAGTTAGTTGCTCTTGACTTAAAAACCACATAACGACCGTTACCACTAATTATGGCAAGGTTTGTCGGCAGATCTGCATGCTCACCATTGCTGTTAACGTAAATATTTTTATTTGTCCCTGTCTCCATATCTTTAAGGTAGATAGGATGTGGTCCATCATCAGGTAAGTTGGGGACATATATGTGTGCAGGCACTCGAGCAAGTGACCATAAAATATAACGACCATTCTCACTCATACCAAGAGATCCAGAAGGAAGTACCACCCCTGACAAGTCAACAGCCACTGGCTCCAGAGCAGAAGCAGAAACTTGGGAAACACCACAAATAGCGGCTGCAACCCCCCATAATAATAAACATTTTAACTTCATAACAATCAACTCCTTTTATCGTAAGATAAATAAAGATATCAGCGTAACAAATAAATAAATACAGTATTTTTTTAATGGTTCACTCTATAAACATTTGGAACCAAAAAAATGTAGAGGACTTGGAAGGGGCAAGTAAAAGAAGGGATCGGCTCAAAAATGAAATAGGATCAAAATCTTCAATTTCCATGATATTGAATGAAAAAAGGAGTCTTACAAAAGGACACATCGCCAAGCTGACTGAGCATTTTAGTTTAAAAGCTGTGTAAGCTTTGTACTACCGCCCTAGTACATCAA
>JAMOMJ010000212.1 GCA_027067135.1 Cyclobacteriaceae bacterium | reverse complement strand
TTTTATAAAGGATATAACCTACAGCCCAAAATAACAGCCCATGAAATAATGCAAACAAAAGCGAGCCAAGCATATTGCCAGCTATAGGCACAAAAATTGTTTGGTATAACCAACTATAGCCATTTATTCGATTATCTCCTTGGCCAAAATGAACAAAGTTAATAATTACCTCAACCCAAATAATGGAAAGTACGAATATCAATAAAGGGTTGGTTCCATAAATAAGCAAAGGAGTTGTCCATTTTTTAGCTCCTTTAAAATCAATAATCCAAATAAATAATGAGAGTACCAATAGAGCAATACCTACTGTATAAACTACAAAAGAGCTTGTCCAAATTGGTTTGTTTATAGGAAAAACTAAATCCCATAAAAGTCCTAGAATAATACCGACCATACCCAAAAGGATAAGTTTGCTAATTATTTTCTTTAAATCTTTGGTGGAGGATATTATTTCTCCCACTAAATATCCCAATATTACATTAATCATAGCAGGTAATGTGCTTAAAAGTCCTTCAGGATCAAAAGCGATGCCAAAGCCATGATATACATGGGCATCTCCAAATAGTGAAACATCTATGCCTGTTGCAAAATTATTTTCCAAACTGTAAGGGTCATTACCGCCTAGGGCATACATCAAAACCCAATAGCCAATTAATACAACTGCTGAAAAAATCCACCTTCCTATCTTTGGTAATAATAAAACAGCGATAGCCGCAAAACCATAGGCTAAAGCAATGCGTTGTAGCACACCCATTATTCTAAGGTGATCGAAGTTGAATTTGGGGAAGGCATTTAGGAATAGCCCTATCAGAAAAATAAGCGCAGTTCTTTTCAGTATTTTAAAAAATGCTGCTTGCGACATTTTATGTCCATAGCTTTTAAATGAAAACCACATAGCCACACCCACAATAAACAGAAAGAATGGAAAAACTAAATCGGTCGGGGTTGCCCCATGCCATTCGGAGTGGCGCAATGGAGGATATATATAGACCCAACTGCCAGGGGTGTTTACCACAATCATTAATAAAATGGTTAGCCCGCGAAAGGCATCCAGAGAAACTAAACGTTCGCTATTTTTCATAGTTATAAATAAAAATGTTTCTTTGGTTGATTATTAGGCGAGTAAGCCTTAGCATAAAAGTAGGAAATTATTTTACTAAATCCTTATAAATAGCGTACCTCTCATTAATCTGTTTTACATAATTAACAGGCTCTTCGCCTCTGCAATAACCAAGTTTTACTACTTCATCAGTATAGTATTTTTTGGTTGATAGTAAGGCCAAATATTTTCTAACATCCCTCCATTTATCTCTGTTCCCCCCATTTTTGGTGACTAATGCTCTTTATCCTCCTCAGAGTCTCCTGTAAGGGACTCTGAGTAATAAAAACTTCGTTTAGCTCGCTATGGTTGGTATAGGTTAACATTTAGTTTTCTACTGTTGCTCTATTTTGTTTATATTCTATTCTTTTCTTTTTAGCTCAGAGTCCTCTGTGAGTGACTCTGAGCAGGTATAATAATCGTAGGTTTTAAGTATCGTTTAAAATATCGGTCCTTGTTTTTATTTACCCATTTCATCTTCTATCTTCTTTTTAGCTCAGAGTCCTCTACGAGTGACTCTGAGGAGGTGTGGATGATTAGAGCTAAAATTAAAATAATTTATTTAACTAAGTCTTTATAAATCTGGTACCTTTCGTTAACCTGTTTTACATAATTAACGGGCTCTTCGCCTCTGCAATAACCAAGTTTTACTACTTCATCGGTATAGTATTTTTTGGTTGAAAGTAAGGCCAAATATTTTCTAACATCCCTCCATTTATCTCTGTTCCCCCCATTTTTGGTGACTAATGCTCGTGCATCAATTACATGCCCGGGGCCGGCATTATAGCTGGCCATTACAAAAGCCGCTATATCTGTGGTGTCTTGCATATTGCTCATCCAGCGTTTTTCTAACTTAATTAAATAATCGGTTCCTCCTTTAAGGCTTTGCTCAGGATTACTTCTGTTTTTTATACCAAAATTAGCTGCCGTAGCCGGCATTAATTGCAATAGGCCTTGTGCCCCTGCCCAAGATTTGGCATTGGGGTCGAAATGAGATTCTTGCATAACCATAGAGGCGAGTAAGAGCCAATCCCAACCTATTCGTTTGGCTTGCTCTTTAATAAGATTATCATACGGGGAAAGACCTTTTTTGCCATCGTGAGATGTATAGTCTTCGTTCGCAACTTTTTGAATACTCCTAGAGGAAAGAAAATACTTTTTATACAGAATGTTGAGCAATCCTGATTTTTTTACTTTCTCTATGTTAATGTTTAAAGAATCGAGTAGTACAGGGGATGTTTTTCTCACAGCCCAAGCAATTCTTGTAGGGAAACTTACAGGTGTTTCGAAATCGATATTAGGGTAATAAAATGAATTTACTTGGGCAAGGTTTTCATCGGCTACGGTATAGTCGTATTGGCCTGTGGCAACTCTTTTAATCATTTCATCAGATTCTACCGAGGCAGAATCTTCAATAATAATAATATCTCCTCCAATTTGTTTTTCAAGGGATTTTAGGGTTTCGAGATAAGAAGATGCATTGAGCACATGAACTTTTTTACCCAGTAAATCCACTTGGTTCCGAATTAGAATCTTATTCATGGCGTGTGGGTTAATTTTACGCCACCCCTCAGGCTTACGCTGAATTAGCATTTGACGAACGGTGCGGTAATGCTGTGTAAAATTCACCTGTTCCTTTCTACTTGGTGTAATGGCTAGAGGATAAGCAACTAAATCAACTTCGCCACGTTGCAGCTTAGAAAATGATTCTTTAATGCTCGGTTGAATGATTATTTTGAGGTCAACTCCCATGCTTTTTGTAAATTTCTTTAAAAGGTCATATTCAAAACCAATGGGATGGCCTTTGTATAAAAAATATGTGGTGGCACTATAATCAACAGCAACTCTTAGTTCATTGCGATCGAGTATATCGGCAAAATCGATGTTAACGGATTTAGTTACGCTCTCAATAGTAGATTCTTTTTCACTCTTTTGTTGATCATTATTTGAACAACCAACGAAAAAAAGTGATGATGCTATAATAAAGAAGGATAGATTTGTAATTGATGAAAAATTCATAGTATTATTATTCCAATATTATAAATATAAGCCATGTTTAATAGATTATTAATTTTAATTGCTGCCCTTTTTTTCGTTTCCGCATGTAAAACTGATCCTGTACCACCAGTAGTTGTGGAAGATACAGACTATAGTGACTGTTTGTTGACGACCAATTCAAATTCCTTAGAAGTACTAACTTGGAATTTAAAGTTTTTCCCTGCAACATCGACCGCTATAGGAGAAATAAAAAATATTATTTCAAATTTAAACCCTGATGTCATCGGACTGCAAGAAATAAATTCGGCAAATGACTTTGAAGTACTTGTGAATAAGCTCGAAGGCTGGGAGGGAGTGATTTCCAATACAGGTAATTTAAATTTAGGGTATTTATATAAATCCTCAGAAATAGAAGTTGTTGAAAGTTTGAGCACTCCGTTGGAAAGTAATTCTAGTGCTTTCCCAAGACCTCCGGCTGTTATTAAATTAAAACATGCGATTGGGGAAATATATATTTTTGATTTGCACCTTAAATGTTGTGGTGGTGAAGAAAATGTAGCTCGAAGAATGGAGGCTGCAAGGCTGTTAAAAGAATATATTGATATCAATTTAAGCAACGAAAAAGTGATTGTATTAGGGGACTATAATGATGAAATATATTCTGAGGATGGATCGGAAGTAACATTCGACCTTTTAAAAAACGACCCAGATAATTATAGGTTTGCTGATATGGACATTGCTATAGATGAGAGTCTAGGATGGTCTTACCCAAGTTGGCCTAGTCATATTGACCATATTTTAGTTACCAATGAATTCTATTCGAATGAAATTATTACCAATACCCTTTTGCTAGATGAGTGTAATGATTTTTACTTTAGTCAAGTTTCTGATCATCGACCTGTAATGGTTAGTATTAAATAGTTAGGCTAAAGAGTCAAGAACAGACATAACTTTCAGATTGTTAGACACTTGAAACTTTTTTCAGCAGACCCTACCTAAAAAAGAGCAACGATACCTATGGATACTTCATACTTTATATGAGCAACAATATGAGATGTTTGTTACTAAAAATAGCATAAAGAACCGCATTGTAAGCATCCATCAACCACACGTTCGACCCATTGTTAGAGGGAAAACAACTGCTAAAGTAGAATTTGGAGCAAAAATACACCTCTCGCTCATTGATGGATATTCTTTCTTGGACAGGATCAGTTGGGAAGCTTTTAATGAAGGAAAGCACCTGATTGATTATGTACATAATTATAAAAATAGATTTGGGTACTATCCTGAACAAGTATTAGCTGATAAAGCATATTGCACCAGAGAGAATCGAGCATGGCTAAAACAAGAAGGCATAAAACTTATAGCCAAACCACTTGGCAGACCAAAGGCAGAGGATAAAGACCTCGTAAGACCAGGGGAGAGAAATCCAATTGAAGGCAAATTTGGACAAGCAAAAACAGCTTATGGGATGGACAGGATAAAAGCAAGGTTACAAGCTACTTCCCAGTCCTGGATTGCTTCAATCATATTGGTGCTTAACCTAGTCAAATTGACTGGGCAGGCACTCCTGTGCCTATGGTTAAGTTTTTCAGCAAAGCTAAAACTATGGCTTGCACATATAAGAATAAAAGCAAAAGCCAGAGAATATTATAACTCTCCAGCTTTTGCTTTACTCTGAGTTTTTCAGCAAGCCCTAATTATGTTTTGTCTATTCATTCCAATAGAGTCTGGGCAAATAAAAAAGGCTGCCGTTGGCAGCCTTTTTTATTATTATAGATGAAATCTCTAATTAATTAAAGATATATCTTACACCAATTTGCATTTGCCATCTTGAACTTCTTAAACCAGCATCGTCTAAGTTGTTATAATAGGGCTTGTTTTCTTCAAATTCTGAGAAAGAATAAATAGGCTCTCTAGTATCATCACCATTAACATCTTGCTCGAACCCTTCAAATCTGTATAAAGAATAGTTGAATCTTGAATCTCCTCTTCGATATTGCTTACCCCAATTTTTGTTAAGTAAATTCCCAACATTTAAGATATCCACTGAAACTTGAAGAGTGTTTCTTTTTCCACTAGCTGTAGTAATGTAAAAATCTTGCAAGAATTTAAGGTCAAAGATATTTTCCCAAGGAGTTCTATTTTGATACCTATCTACATATTGGCCTCTTACAGTACTCAAATATTTATCTTGCGAGATAAATGCATCTAATAATGCATAATCGGCAGCAGGCATGTTAATATCAGCATTACTTGTAGGTATATAGGCTAATTCAGGAGTTCTGCTATCAGCATTAATCATTCTGTCTCCATTACCAACTAAGAAGCTGTATGGGTTTCCAGAACGACCTTCATATACCAAAGAAATTTGGGTTGCTAAATGATTTGCATACTCTTTTCGGTATCCTATTGTACCTAATATTCTACTTCCTGCAGAAAATTGAGATCTTCTAACGTCATTTACAACGTTTCTATCACTAACTGTTTGGTTGTATCTCCATTGAGATGAGTTCTGAGAAGAAGTTCCATCATAGATAGAATAAGAATCACCATACGAGTAAGAAATAGAAGAGTTAAAGCCGCTCGTAAAGCTTTTTCTTAATAATAAACTAAAGTTATATGCATAACCTTTACTAGTGTTTGAAGCTAATGTAATTCTACCATAATCTCCATCTACTAAGTCTCTTCTGTTAAATAATGGACGTTGATCTGTTGGTTGATCGAGGTTTCCATAAGATGGAGCTAGGTTAACATTTTCATAATAAATGTTATTGATAAATTTAGTGTAAATCGCATCGAATGTAGCAATAATTCCACCAGGTAGTTTTTGATCTATTGCTAAGTTAGTTTTAATAACTTGAGGAATCTTAAATTCACTTGCAAACAAATCGATGTTTCCAGATGGAGGTGGGTTATTAGGATCAATGTTGCCAGGATACTGATTAGTTACATCAGGACGAAATGGTGTTGAGGTAAACCAAGAACCTCTAAATTCAAATCCTTGATTTAAACCATTATTATTATAAGCTCCACCAGGCCATACCAAAGGAACTCTACTAGTAAATATACCCACACCACCACGCAATTGTGTAGTTTTATCTCCTTTAACATCGTAATTAAAGCTAACCCTTGGCGCAATCATTACTTGTGGTTTTATAAACTCACCTGTTTTAGCTCCTTTTAAATCATAGCCAGCAGCTTCAATTAAAGGAATAGTAACAGTGTTAAAATTATTATTTTCAGGAGTATCTTCAAATAATTGCATATCAGCTCTTAAACCAATAGTCAGTTTAAATCGATCACTTAAGTTAATGTCATCTTGTAAGTAAAGACCCAAAAGTTGAGATTTAAACTCAATACCCGCAGCTGACTCATTTCCAACTACATTATCAACCAATGAGTATCCTCTTAGGTAAACATTAGCTGATTGATCAGTCATAAAATCGTTTAAGTTACTATACTCATAGCTACCATAGTTGAAAGGTATGAATAAGTTTTTCGTTTTATTAAATTCTAAATTGGCACCAATTAAAAATGTGTGTTTCCCCTTATAAATTTCAAAGTTGTTAGTAATTGTAGTTATGTCTTGGTTAAGCAAGTTAGCAGTAGAAAAAGGCTCTGCACCAAATACAATTCTACCATTTCCATCATTAATTGTAACAGATGGGAACGCATTTCCTTGTGGGTCTCTATCATCTCTAACAGCCGTTCTACCAATAATTAAATGGTTAGACATATTGTTGAAATTCGACTTTAATTCGATAGCAGATGAATTAGTTTTTGAGATGAAGTACTCTGATCCATTTTGGAATTGTAAAGATGTAGTGCCAGATCTTCTTGCTTCTAAGTTTTCAGAACTAACAAAAGAGTGACGGACAGTTAGTTTATGTATAGAACCTAAATTGAAATCAAGCTTTCCAATAATTTTTGTACTGTTCAAGAATGCTGTGTTATTTAAATACTCTCCTGGTTCATAACCATAAGAATTAATTTTATTAATTAATTGGTTAACTTCAGTTTGACCAGCATCTCCTGTGTAATTAGCTAAAGCGAATGGTTGAGGAGTTTCGTCTTTTTGAGTTTCAGCATTTAAGAAGAAAAATACTTTATCTTTTACAATTGGACCACCAATTCTAGCACCTATTGTTTGTGCAGAATAGTCAGCTAATTTTTCTCTATCTACCCCTTCAAAATCTTCAGCAGGAGTTAACCCTGTCATATTTTGATTTCTAAAGAACATATATGCACTACCAGTAAAATCATTTGTACCACTACGTGTAACAGCGTTAATAGAACCACCTGCAAAACCACTTTGACGAATATCGAATGGAGCTACAGAAATATTAAATTGAGCAATGGCATCAATAGGGTAAGGAGAAACTCCTGTTTGCCCACCATTAGTACCACTACCAGCTAACCCAAATACGTCATTATTAACAGCACCATCTATGTATATAGCATTAAGTCTGTTGTTCATACCAGCAATAGAAATTTCAAATCCATCGTTTCCTTCTGAAATTCTTGCTGTTGGCTCAAATCTTGCAAAATCACCTAAAGAACGACCCACAGTTGGGGCTGCAGTAATTGCTGCTGTATTTAAGTTAGTTTCTGCACCCGTTCTGTTACCATCAAAAATATCATCTGCTGTAACTACTATCTCATCCAATTCAGTAGCAGATTCAGATAGAGATTTACTTAACTTATACGTTTGTCCCAAGGTAAGTTGAATTCCACTTTGTTTAAAATCTTGGTATCCAACAAATGAAATAGTAACAGTGTAAGGACCACCAACACCCATATTAGGAATCCTATAATAACCATCAGCATCTGAAATGTTTCCATATTGAGATCCTGTTGGTGTGTGAATAGCTACAATTGTAGCACCAGGCAATGGTTGACCAGCACTATCTGTAATTCGACCATTCATAGACGAAGTTGTTAGACCTTGTCCGTAACCGACAAATGCAATTGCCAGTAAACATAATGTGAGTAGATTTCTCTTCATTCTTATTAGGTTTAATTGATTAATATAAAAAGTTAATTTTGTTGCGAAAGTAGGTTGATATACATGGTTCATTCAAAGTATTATGTTATGGTTTGGATATGATTATGTGAGGGATAATAACATAAACTTAATATACAAACGACCATTAGTTTTCAGTATGCAATAGACGTAAAAATATTTCTTACTACAAACCATTTTCAATAATAAATCATTCTAAATTAGCTAGGTGCAAATCCTCATTATCATATTAACAATCATTAACTTAAGTATCAACATCTATTATGTTATTATAGAATAAAATTATAGGGTTATAAATATCTTAAACCCCAATTTTTATTATGAATAAGTACCTTATAGTAGTATTACTTTTGGTTGCCCTCTTTGGGGCTAATGCTCAACAAAGTTTTAACTATTTTTATAATCAAGATATTAAGTTTGATTCAAATATTCCCACGCCTAAAGATGTATTAGGCTTTGAAGTGGGCGATTGGCACGTAACCACGATAAATTAGTGGAGTACATGAAAGCCGTTGCTAATGCCTCCGATAGAGTTAATTAGAGGTTACAGGTTACACTTATGAACAAAGGCCTATTCTTCTTTTAACTATTAACATCACCAAAAATTGAAATGATAAGAAAACAGAAAAAAATTATCATAACAAAGCGATTGTGTAAAGAAAAAGCAACTTTCTTATCATATCTTTTTAACTTTGTAAAGAAAATAAAGAAACCTTTACATAATGAATGCTTTTGGACTAAAAAAATTACCCCTTGTTAAAGATATTGAAACAAAAAAAATACTTAAAAAAGTGGCTTCTGCACATAGAGCACTTGCAGAATTAAAAGGTATTGTATCAACAATTCCAAATGAAAACATCCTAATAAATACATTAGGACTTCAAGAAGCGAAAGATAGTTCAGCGATTGAAAACATCATCACAACCCAAGATGATATTTACAAAGCAGAATTAAATTTAGATGGTTTTAAATCTTTAAATGCGAAGGAAGTTCAAAATTATATTTATGCTCTAAAAAAAGGTTTTTCTCTAATAAAGAGAAAAGGAATTCTAACAAATAATAATATTATCCAAATACAATCAGAATTAGAAAAGAATAATGCCGGAATTAGAAAAGTTCTAGGAACTGCACTAAAAAATGCAACTACGGGAGAAGTAGTTTATACACCACCACAAGACTATGAAACCATTCTTGATTTGATGAAAAACTTGGAACAATTTATAAATGATAATTCAATTTCTGATTTTGACCATTTGGTTAAAATGGGAATTATTCATTATCAATTTGAAAGTATTCACCCATTTTATGACGGAAATGGTAGAACAGGTAGAATAATAAATGTATTGTATTTAGTAATGAATGATTTATTAGACTTGCCAATCTTGTATTTAAGTCGTTATATTATCCTAAACAAAGGTGATTATTACAAATTATTGCAAGAAGTAAGAGAAACTGATAATTGGGAAAATTGGATATTATATATGCTAAATGCAGTTGAACAAATATCAAAAGAAACAATAGTTTTGATAGGAAAAATAACCAATTTAATGGCTCAGTACAAAACGTTATTACGTGATAATTACAAATTTTATAGTCACGAATTATTGAATAACCTGTTTAAACATCCATACACAAAAATTGAATTTATAGAAAATGACTTAGGTGTTTCAAGAATTACTGCATCTAAATATTTAAACCAATTGGCGAAAGACGGTTTATTGAAAAAGGAGAAATTAGGAACAGGAAATTACTATATAAACGAAAGATTAATTGAAATACTGAAAAAGAAATAACTATGGCTAACAAAAAAATACGTAATAGCATTTTTTTTGATGAACCTAAGTTTAGTGCCAAACCCGATAGCTATCGTGAAAGAGAAGTGCCTTGAAATCCGATACTATGGAATTGTTAAACAATAACTCATCGTTCTTTTTCGTTTTATCTACCTTACTAAAATCATGTATAAACGTGGCTATTCGCAATTTTATTAACTTGCTAAAACAAAAAATAACTTTGCCATTATTCAATAACTTACTTATTTAACAATTTCTACGCATATTTAAATCGTTAAATCCCAATCTATATTATGAAGAAGACCCTTATAATAATATTTTTTGCCTTCTCAATGGAAGCCAATGCGCAACAAAGTTTTAACTATTTTTTTAACCAAGATATTAAGTTTGATTCAAATATTCCCACGCCTAAAGATGTATTAGGCTTTGAAGTGGGCGATTGGCACGTAAGCCACGATAAATTAGTGGAGTACATGAAAGCCGTTGCTAATGCCTCCGATAGAGTTAATTTAGAGGTTGCAGGTTACACTTATGAACAAAGGCCCATTCTTCTTTTAACTATTACTAATCCTGAAAATCTTAGTAAAATTGAGGATATTCGAAAAGAGCACCTGGCCATAAAAACATCAACTACCGATATAGCCAACAAACCCGTAGTTGTTTGGTTAGGGCATAGCATTCATGGAAATGAAGCCAGTGGTAGTAACGCTTCTTTATTAATAGCTTATTATTTAGCTGCGGGGCAAGGAGAAGCCCTCGAAAAGATGTTGGCAAATACCATCATATTATTAGACCCTTCTTACAACCCTGATGGACTAAATAGGTTTGCAAGTTGGGCCAATAGCCATAAAAGTAAAAACCTTGATCCTAGTAGCCTTAGTTTAGAGCATAACGAAGCTTGGCCTAGGGCAAGAACAAATCATTATTGGTTCGATTTAAATAGAGATTGGTTGCCTCTGCAACACCCAGAGTCTAGGGCTCGGGTTGCTAATTTTTATAAATGGCAGCCTAATATTTTAACAGATCAGCATGAGATGGGTTCTAATTCTACTTATTTCTTTCAACCAGGGATACCTTCCAGAAATAATCCATTAACACCCGAAAAAGCATTCGATTTAACTCGTAAAATAGCTCGCTACCATGCCAAAGCAATGGATGCCATTGGATCTCAGTATTACTCCGAAGAAAGTTTTGATGATTACTACCCTGGGAAAGGCTCTACATTTCCAGATTTAAATGGCTCAGTGGGTATTCTTTTTGAGCAAGGCAGTGCTCGAGGGCATTTAATGGACACCGAAAACGGTGACTTGAGTTTTAAGTTTGCTATTCGTAATCAGGTAACTACGAGTTTATCAACCTTAGAAGCGGCTCAGGCATTAAGAGGAGAATTACTGGCTTATCAAAACGAGTTCTTTTCCAAGGCTAAAGGGTTGGCTTCTAACGATGCCATAAAAGGGTATGTGTTTACGAGCAATGGAGATCTGAATAAATCCAGTGCTTTCCTTAAGGTGCTAGTACAGCACAGATTATCACCCGAAAAATTAACAAGTAATTACAACCAGTTTAAACAAGGAGAAAGCTATATAGTTAAGTTAAGTAACGAGCAGTATCGACTAACAAAAGCTATATTTGAAAAGAGAACTTCTTTTAAGGATAGTTTATTTTACGATGTTTCAGCTTGGACATTGCCTTTGGCCTTTGGTATGCAATATCAAGGAGTTGGTACAAAGGAATTAGCTAAAATTAAATCGGAATCAGTAAGGATAACTAAAGGAGGCTCTGAAATTGAGTTGGCGTATTCAGATTATGGCTACTTGCTTGACTGGAGTGATTATATGGCTCCTGCAGCAATAAGTAAAATTCAAAAAGCTGGTTTACGAACAAAATTGACTACTCATACCTTTCGATTAAATAGTAAAGAATATGCAGAAGGAACGGTTTTTATTCCTGTTCAAAACCAGTCATTATCTAGTAATGACATATTTGTGCTTATGAAGGGTGTTGCAACTGCTTATTTAGTGCCTATTGAAGGAATTAGTTCCGGAGATGCGGGTGGTGTTAAATTAGGAAGTCCTTCTTTTAAAAATCTAAATTCAGCCAAAATTGCTGTAATTGGTGGAGATGGAGTGTCTTCTTACGAAGTAGGAGAGGTTTGGCATTTATTGGATGAACGAATGGACATTCCTATGAGCTTGGTAGCCATAGATCAGATAAATTCTGCTAACCTTTCGCAATACAATACCATTATTATGGTAAGCGGTAACTATAATAAACTAAAGGTAGAGCAGCTTACTAGTTGGGTTAAAGCAGGAGGTTTAATTATTGCTACTAAGAGTGCTGGCAAGTGGTTGTCAAAAAACAATATATCTACTGTTAATTATGTTAATTCTAAACCAGATAGCACTCAACAAAGACCTTATGAATTAATGGATAGGTATAGAGGTGCACAAGTTATTGGAGGTTCTATTTTCGAGACCAAAGCAGACCTTTCTAACCCGTTATTTTATGGGTACTCTTCCTCATCTATTCCTGTGTTTAGAAACAGCATCATAATGATGGAGCGTAGCAAAAATGCGTATGCAAACCCATTAATGTACACGGCAAACCCATTGATGAGTGGATATGTTTCTTCTAAGAACATAAAGAAATTGGCCAATACTGCTGCGGTTCAGGTTGATAAAATGGGAAAAGGAACTGTGATTACATTTACGGACAACCCTAACTTTAGAGCGTTTTGGTATGGCACAAACCGTATGTTTTTAAATGCCATCTTTTTTGGAAGAGAGATAAGAATAAGGTAATAACACTCATCGGGTGCTTTGAGTCACCTGATGAGTGCACTGGCACTTAACAATTGTGTCATTATCAAGCGTAAGACTTGATAATCTCGTGAGGCTGCCGCCTCACAGCTAATGCTAATGGTTTGGTGGAGCCCAAAGATTACAGGGTCTTACGCCCTATAATGACGGCAAAATAAACATACTAAAAAGCGGCTGATTCATTTAAATCAGCCGCTTTCTTTATAAATCTCTCTGCGTAAATCTGCGAAATCAGCGGGAGATAAAACACATTCTCCTCTGCTAATCTGCGGGAGATAAATTAGAACTACTCTTCCCCTAAAAACGGATAACGGTAATCAGTTGGAGATATAAATGTTTCTTTAATTGTTCTTGGTGAAACCCAACGCATTAGATTTATAGCAGAGCCCGCTTTATCATTTGTGCCCGAAGCTCTTGAGCCACCAAACGGTTGTTGCCCAACTACTGCACCTGTTGGCTTATCATTTATGTAGAAATTACCTGCTGCATGTACCAATCGCTTTGTTGCTAGCTCAGCAGCATATCTATCTCTAGAGAAAATAGCACCCGTTAACGCATATGGAGAAGTTTCATCTAAAAGGCGTAATGTATCCTCAAAGTTTTCTTCATGATATACATAAATTGTTATCACAGGGCCAAAAATTTCTTCACACATGGTAGTGTACATCGGGTCTTTGGCTTCTAAAACGGTAGGCTCAATAAAGTATCCTTTCGAGTCATCATGCCCGCCACCAGCAACAAGCTCAACTACTGGGCTTTCTTTGGCGTCATCAATGTACTTGCTAATTTTATCAAACGATTTTTTATCAATAACCGCATTAACAAAATTACCAAAATCTTCTACATCGCCCATTTTAAAATCGGCAAGGTCGGCTTGTATAAATTTCTTAACATCTGGCCAAATATTAGAAGGGATGTAAGCACGAGAAGATGCTGAACATTTTTGACCTTGAAACTCAAAAGAGCCTCTAGTAATAGCGGTAGCAACTTGCTTAGCATCTGCAGATTTATGTGCTATTATAAAATCTTTCCCTCCAGTTTCGCCCACAATACGAGGGTAGGTTTTGTACTTGCCAATATTAGTGCCAATAGTCTTCCATAAATGTTGAAAAACACCTGTACTGCCAGTAAAGTGTAACCCAGCAAAATCAGCATGGTTAAAAATCACATCTCCGGCCACAGGACCATCAACAGCAACCATATTAATTACACCATCGGGCAATCCGGCTTCTTTAAACACTTCCATAATAACTTGTGCTGAATACACTTGTGTGTAAGCAGGTTTCCAAATAGCCACATTGCCCATAAGCGCAGGAGCTGCCGGCAAATTGCCTGCAATAGATGTAAAATTAAATGGAGTAATTGCAAAAACGAATCCTTCTAAAGGCCTGTATTCTAATCTATTCCAAATACCTGGGGCAGATTCAGGTTGCTCTTTATAGATATCCGTCATGTATTTAACATTAAACTTTAGAAAATCTATAAACTCACAGGCTGCATCAATTTCTGCTTGAAAAGCATTTTTTGATTGCCCCAACATAGTGGTAGCATTTATTTTAGCTCGGTATGGCCCAGCCAATAGATCAGCAGCTTTTAAAAAAATGGAAGCTCGATGCTCCCAGCTCATTTCTGCCCATTTCGTTCTTGCGCTTAAAGCAGATTTAATGGCTTGCTCTACATGCGAAGCATCTCCTTCATGAAAATGGCCTAACACATGTTGGTGATTATGAGGAGGGTTAATTTCTATTTTATTCCCTGTTCTCACTTCTTCACCACCAATATACATAGGTATATCAACTTGTTTGTTTTTATATTCAGCAAGTATTTTTTTTAATTCTGCTCGCTCAGGAGTACCTGGAGCATAAGATTTAACCAGTTCGTTAACTGGTACCGGTACGTTATAAAATGCATTAGACATAGCGCTTTTTTTTGTTGCAAAGATATGCCGAAAAGAATAATTTCTAGTGTGCTTTTGCTCAATTAACTTGCTTGATAGAGTGCTCTTACATTAGAAGAATTGCAAATCCATAGAATTCACATAATGGAGTGTTAACTTTAGTTTTTAATTTCAATACTCAAAAATTGATTAAGAATATAATACTTTCATTTTTAGCGGTTCTAATCGCATCTTCTCTTTTTGCTCAAACCTATAAAGTTGGGGTATTTGATAACCCACCTATGGTATATATAAATGAAGATGGAAAGGCTGAGGGTTTTTTTATTGAATTATTAGAGCATGTAGCTTCAGAAAATGACTGGATACTAGAATACTATCCTTGCGCATTTGCCGATTGCAAGGATATGCTTGAAAGAAACGCAATTGATATTTTGCCCGATTTGGGTCATTCAATGGCTCGAGATTCTATTTTTAATTTTAATGAAACATCCATTATTTCCACTTGGGCAGAAGTTTACTACTCTCACTCAAGAGAAGAGCCTATTAACGATATTGTAGATCTTGATGGGTTGCGAATTGCTAGTTTGGATGGCGATTATTTTTGTGAAAATGGGGGCACAGGTTTGGTTGATGTAAGCAAAGAACTAGGGCTAGATATAGACGTCTATCGAGTTGAATCGTATGCCGAGGCCTTGAGGCTGGTTGAAAGCAGTATTGTTGATGCAGCTTTAGTTTCGAAGGTGTTTGGTGATTTTAATGCACATAATTTTGAGGTTTCCAAAAGCCAAATAATGATTTCGCATTTAAGCTTAAGGTACGGTATTTCGAAACTTAGCAAAGATGCCGAGCTTATAAAAAAAGCAATTGACACAGAAGTAAGAATGCAGATAAGTGATGAAAATTCGTTGTACTATGATTTAAAAGAAGAATATTTTATTGGAGTGCCTGTAGAAATAATTCCTAAATGGCTCTGGCAAATAATTCTGTCATTGGTGTTTGTGGTAGGATTTTTAATTATTGCTAGTTTGCTTTTAAGGTATCAGGTAGAGCGAAAAACAAAAGAACTTAAAGAAACAAATAAAATTTTGAGGGCTTCGGAACATGAAGCTCGATTGGCATTAAACACAATTGAAGCATCCAGCGATTTGGCTTTTTGGAGCAAACCTGGTTTGGGGGTTATTCGAGTCAATAAAAAGGCTTCGGAAGTGTTAGGGTATGAAGAAAATGAAATTTTAGCATTAGAGCCAGGAGCATTAGTGCCAGATGATAAAAAAAGAGAGTTTTTAGAGTTGTTGCAAATAGCAGATAAAAAACATTCCAATCTAAGGTTTGAAAGCGAGCTATTAAAAAAATCGGGAGAGCGAGTTCCAGTAGAAATAAGCCTGGATTATTTTGAATTTGAGGGCGTGCCTTATATCTGTGGATTTGCAAGAGATATAACTGAACGAAAAACAGCTTTTAAGCAACGCCAAGAGCTTATGTCGCATTTGGCAGAGCGAAACAAAGAACTCAATTGCCTGTATGATGTATCAAAGCTTACCTCCGACACGCATAACTCCATCGAGGAAATACTCCAAAAAGCGGTTGACTTAATTCCCTTATCTTGGTTTTACTCAGAAATAGCTTGTGCTAAAGTATCCTGCAGTTTTGGTGATTTTGTATCTTCTGGCTTTGAAGAAACGGGGTGGAAAATTGAAGCCCCAATTATTATGGGCGATGGCAATAAAGGTTCGCTAGCTGTTTATTATAAAGAGGAAAAACCTCCCTTAAATGAAGGCCCGTTTTCGTTTGAAGAGCGAAATCTAATTGATACCCTTGGAGAGCTTTTGGGCAATATGTTAAATGTGAAAGGAACAGAGCAAAAGATTATTGCCACCATTATGAATACGGAAGACAGAGAGCGAGCCAGAATTTCGAAAGAAGTGCACGATTCGTTAGGGCAAACACTTTCGGCCATTGCTTTAAATATGGATAAAGTAAACCAAGAGGTATCGCAGTTGGGAGAGAAAGAACAAAAACGCTTTTCTAACTTAAATAAACTAATTAATCAGGCAGTAAATGAAAGCAGAAATATTGCTCATAATTTAATGCCATCCACCTTAAGCGATTTTGGTTATTCGTTGGCGGTAGAAAATATGATTGAAACGCTTAAAGGAGCAACTGATACTAAATTCAATTTCTATACTAATTATAATGAAAACAGGCTCGATAAATCGGCAGAGCTGGGTCTGTACCGAATTACCCAAGAGGCGGTAAATAACATCATAAAGCATGCTCAGGCAAAAAATGTAACTATTCAGTTAATGTGCTACCCAGATATTGTAATTTTAACCATTGAAGACGATGGGGTAGGGTTCGATTTACATAATAGTAATGAATTAAGTAGATTTGGGTTGGATAGCATGGAAAATCGTGCGAGGTCTTTAAATGCTGAGTTTAGTTTAGATAGTGAGTTAGGGAAAGGAACTGTAATAACGCTTCAAATACACATGAAATAATGAAAATTTTACTAGTTGATGATCACAGGTTAATTAGAGATGCCATACGTTCGTATATGGAAGACGATGCTGATTATGAAGTGGTTGGAGAAGCCTCTCAAGGTCAGGAAGCAATACGTACCATAGAAGAAACCGAAGTTGATGTTGTTTTGATGGACATAAATATGCCCATTATGGATGGGCTTGAATGCACCAAAGAAATTGTAAAACGGTGGCCTCATATTAAAGTGCTTGCATTAAGCATGATGAGTGATAATCAGCACATTAAACAAATGATGGGTGCTGGCGCAAGTGGTTATGTGTTAAAAAACTGCACAGAAAAAGAACTGAAAAAAGCCATTAAGACTGTGTATGAAGGAGATACCTATTATAGTGCCGAAGTTACAGAAGTAGTGATGCTTAATTTAATGAAAAATAATAATACCAAGACTTCTAACCTAGTGGTAGATATGCCTCTTACAGAACGTGAGAAGGAGGTGCTCGAACTAATTATTAAGGAGCATACCAATAATGAAATAGCCGATAAACTTTTTATAAGCAATAGAACAGTTGATGCCCATAAAAGAAACTTATTAGAAAAAACAGGCTCAAAAAATATTGCAGGTTTGGTAATGTATGCCATTAATAATCAACTTTTTGAAGATTTGTAATTATTTATTATGATGCTAAGATCTATTATTTATGCAGCTTTAACTTTTATCTTTATTTGTTATCTCCAAAGCTGCGTGGTGTACCAACCCAATACCTTTAAGCTTACAAGAGTCGGTGGATAAGGGCAAAGTAAAAGTGGTTGATTCAAAAGGGGCTTCGTACAAGTTTGAGAATATAGAAATAGTGGATGGTGCTTATCTTGGAAGTGGAGGCCCTTATAATGACCTCCCCTATGTTATTACAACGAGTGGATCAAAAACACGGCTAGATTCTACTCAAATAGAGGTAGTATATTTAAAAGACCGAAAAAAATCTACTTCCAGAACTGTTTGGCTTGTCATTTTATCTGTTCCTGCTGCCTTCGTTTTTACAGGAATTGTTGCTAACCTAACTGGTATTTGGTAATCCTCCTTCGTTGAGTAAGAGGTGGAATACACATGCAAACTAAACTATAAACCTGAGTTCGGGACAAGGAATAGCTGCCAGAAAATAAACTAGTAGGTGAGCTTTTTAATATAAAAAGCAAAGATATAATGGATTATTTCAAGATTTTTATATTCAAAAGATTGCCTGTTAGATATTTTCCCTTTGGGCTTTATCGAAACCTCCCTAAACCTCCTTATATTTTCTTGCCGCGCCTGCAGCAGGCAGGAATTAACCCGTTAGTCCTACAAAAATCCAAGGAGGTTTATGAAAATTTCGATTAAAGCTGACAGCATTTCTTATCCCGAACTCAGGTTATAATATGCGTTAATTATGGAACATCGTCAATCCTTACTTAAAAGTACCACTGCTTATTTTCTCATTTTATTGATGCTAGTTCAGAGTTGTGTGGTATATCAAACAACACCAACAACTCTTAATACAGCCGTTAATAATGGCCCTGTAAAGCTTGTTAATGAGGAAGGCAAGGTTTATAAATTTAAAAGTGTTGGTTCAAAAAACGAAGCCTATTTTGGCACAGGAAGTGCTTATTCTGATCTAGAGTTTATAATGACACCTGAAGGGATGCTTACTCCACTCGACTCCACTCAGTTTAATGCTATTTATTTAAAAGATGTAAGAAAGTCGAAAATACGATCGGTATGGTTAGGTGTGGGCTTAGCACTGCCAACTGCTTATTTTCTTTTACTTGGTTTTGTCATTTTTGTATCCTACGGTGGTATATAAATTCGTTAGCAAATATCTGCCAATAATTATGAGATAGAACAAAATAGACTGCGGGTAAACCATAGCTATGGTTCTATTTTTTAACGAAAAGTAAAGACAAAATAGCAAATCGAAACAGAGTAGTTATTTATTTACAGTTACTTATCATACATAATATTTGTTTAACCCGCTTTATGCAATAGAAAATCTATTCCGTACCACTATGCTAGGATTCCGTTTTTCGGAATACGTTGTTTCCAAAGATAATTTCAATTAATATGGAATTAATAGGAATTGAATTCCGAAAAATTCCTAAATTGCATGGGTGATTAAGAGAGATTTAGAACAAAAACTTATTGATTTAGCCAGCAAATTTAAAGCGGTTGCTCTAATTGGTGCTCGTCAAACGGGAAAAACCACCTTGGTAAAGTCCGTTTTTAAAAAGAAGGAGTATGTTTCTTTAGAAAATCCATCTCTTCGAGCATTTGCGATTGAGGATCCAAATGGGTTTTTGAGTTCATATCCCCAAGGTGCCATTTTTGACGAAATTCAACGCGTTCCACACCTATTTTCATATCTTCAGGAAATTTTGGATAGCTCAAGTAACAAGGGACAGTTTATCCTTACTGGGTCTAATAATTTCCTATTGCACCAAAACATCTCACAATCATTAGCAGGCAGGGTTGGCATCCTTAACTTAATGCCTTTTTCAATAAATGAACTAAATAAAGTTAATCTACTAATCGGCTCTGATAATACGCTCATGTTAAATGGATTTTACCCACCTATTTATGACCAGCATATCCCTCCAAAAGATTGGTGCCCTAATTATATTCAAACTTATATTGAAAAGGACGTTAGACAAATAAAAAATGTAACTGATCTCATTGTATTTGAACGCTTTATTAAGTTGTTAGCTGGTAGAAATGGGCAAGAGTTAAATATGAGTTCATTTGCCAACGAAGTAGGTGTTGATATGAAAACAGTTCAGTCATGGATTGGTATTTTGGAAAGTAGTTCGATTATTTATTTATTAAGAGCCTACCATAAAAACTATAATAAAACGATCGTTAAAAGACCAAAACTATACTTTATAGATACGGCTTTGGTTTGTTTTCTATTGGGGATAAAATCCGAAGAACATCTTCAGTCACATCCTTTAAGAGGGCATATTTTTGAGAGCCTTGTTGTTACAGAGTTAGTAAAAAAAAGAGTAAATAATGGAGAACCCATTAACCTTTTTTATTGGCGAGATAAAACTGGGCATGAAATAGATTTAATAGTGGAAGAGGAACAAAATATCATTCCTATTGAGATTAAATCAGGAATGACCATATCATCTGATTATTTCAAGAACCTCCGTTATTGGAATAAACTTAGTAATGCAAAGTATTCAATAGTATTGTATGGAGGAAATCAAAATCAGCATAGATCTGACGGGATTAACGTATTAAATTGGAAATCTTACTTTATAACCTGAGTTCGGGATAATAGATGGTAAGATTTGGTAACCTATTCAGGTATATTTAACCCCTTTACTGCAAGGTTCGCAATGTTTTTCTTAGCGTCCTTGGCGAGCACATTGCGTCCTTTGCGGTTAATTTTGAGATACCATTGATTTGAAACCTGATACTTCTCATTGTTAGGGGGTAGGTATAGGTTTAACTTTGAGGTTAACTCTATTCTAAAACTGCCTTGACCAAACCTCATTATAATACTCATCCATTTTCATTAGAACGCAAACAAATCGTTGATTTTTTAAGCGTAGCTAAAAAAAAACATACTGCCAGTGCTGTAATGGATTTTGACATCACTGGTATGCGAAATGAGCTTCGAAAAGCTAGGAGGATAACTAAAAGACATGCTTCTTTAACAGGTTATTTACTATATTGCTTTGCTCAGGCCGTGGAGTGTAATAAGCTGGTGCAAGCTTATCGAAAAGGGAACAAATTAATAGTATTTGATGATGTGGACGTTTCTACAATGGTAGAGCGCACCGTGAATGGAGTGCCAGTGCCCGTTAGCTACATCCTCCGCAAAGCTAATTCTAAATCTGTATTCGAAATTTCTGAAGAAATACAAAATGCAAAAACTGGTGACACAGTTGATTTAATAGATAGCGAAGAGATGCAGAGTAAAAAGAGGTTTATAGGAGTTGTTAAGAGAGTTGGGTTTTTAAGAAGGTGGTTTTTGAAACGCATGTTTAAAGACCCATTTTTAAAGAAAAAGTATAATGGAACCGTTGGGTTTTCATCTATGGGTATGTTTAGCCACGAACTTTCGGGCTGGGTAGTGCCCATTACACCGCAAGTATTAAGTGCTATGGTAGGTGGAATAAGAGAAGTGCCAGGAATTATTAATGGAGAAATAGCAAAGTGTGAAATGGCCTGCATAACTATTTCAATGGATCATGACATTTTGGATGGGGCGCAAACAGCTAGATTTATTGAAAAATTTAGAAAATTACTAATAGGCGGTATTGAGTACGAAGGAAAAACAGAATCTACCAAAATTATAGCCGAGTTAGAGCCTTCTTGAACCAGATACTAAGTAGCTTGCCTATAAAGTCGGTGTCTGATTCAAAAAGTTTGCTATCAAGCCCGCCTTCCTTAGTACAAAGTACGGTGGGCAAGGGCTTGTGAAGTACAGGTCGAACGATAGTCAGACCTGCACTGTTTTTTTGACACAGGTAGCGGAGTTTATAGACAGACACTAAGTACTACCATGGCATCTCAGCAAATCAAATAAGAAAAATTATGAAAAATAAATCGTTTAAACCAGCAGAAGTATATAACTTAAAACAAGCAGTAAGTTTTGCAGAAGGAGGGGTTGTTTCTAAACAATTTGTAAAAAGTAAAGGGGGCAATATTACCTTTTTTGCTTTCGATCAAGGCGAAGGATTAAGCGAGCATACTGCACCTTTTGAAGCAGTTGTTCAAATAATAGAAGGTAAAGCAGAAGTATCGATAGATGGTAAAAAAAATGTAGTAGCAGAAGGTGAATTAATTATTATGCCTGCTAATATTCCACATGCACTACATGCCATTGAGCCATTTAAAATGTGCTTAATAATGCTAAAGGATTAGTTGAATAGAGAACTACCATCTTCTATCTTCATTTTCGAGCATACTTAAATAGCTTAAATAACGACTTTCAGCTATTTGCTCATTTTCTAAGGCATCAATTACAGCACAATTAGGTTCGTGGGTATGCATGCAATTATTATACTTACACGCTCCAAGCAAAGCCCTCATTTCTGGAAAGTAATCAGAAAGTTCATTATCTTCAATGCCTATAAGGCCTAACTCTTTAATGCCTGGGGTATCAATAATTTTTGTGGTTGGGTTAACTTCAAACATTTGGGCAAAAGTGGTGGTATGTACGCCTTTTTTTACCGATTCAGACACTTCTCCAATTTTTTGATCTAAGTCCGGAACTAATAAATTTGTAATAGTTGATTTTCCTGTGCCTGAGTGTCCTGAAATTAATGTTATTTGATCTCGAATAAGTTCTTTAAACTTTTCTACACCTTCATTTTTTAGTGCAGAAATTAATAATGTGTTAACTCCTATTGGTTCATAAATAGAAGAGATATATTCGATGGCACTCAGCTCTTGGGTTGATAATAAATCGGATTTATTAAAAACAATAGTGGAAGGAATGCGAAAGGAATCCGTTGTAACTAAAAAGCGATCGATAAACCCAAGTGATGTTTTGGGGTGATGCAATGTAACAATTAAAACTGCTCGATCAATATTTGCGGCAATTAAACTGCCTTGCTTGGCTTTATGAACTGATTTGCGCATTACGTAATTAGTTCTAGGAGCAATATGTGTAATAATGCCCGTTCCTTCATTACTGACGTCTAACTCTAATTCAACAATATCGCCAACCGCTATTGGGTTTGTTACTTTTAATTTGGCCAGTTTCATCTTACCACGAATTCTGCATTCGATAAAACTGCCATCATCTAATTTAACATGATACCACGACCCTGTTGATTTAAACACTAAACCCTCCATGTTGCCTTTTGTTCGTTTATGATAGATGATACTTTTCTTGCTGCCCCTTCATTAGCTTTTACATAGTCTTTCATTTTTTTGCTCACATTTTTTAATAGTGTTGGGTTCGTAAGTTTGTTTACCAATATCTCTAGTGAGGTTGAGTCATGTACAGGAAAAGCGGCCTCTAACCTTACCAGATCAACGGCTTCTTTATATTTCTTAAAGTGTTTGCTTCCAAAAAATACAGGAATGTTATAAACAGCTGGTTCTAGAATATTATGAATGCCATCACTAAACCCACCTCCCACATAAGCAAAATTTGCAAATTGGTATAACCGTGATAATTTGCCAATCGAATCAATTATTAACACATTTTTATTACTGTTTGCATTTAATGCTGAATGCCTAACTGTAGATGAAATAGACTGTTCAATTTTTGCGATGTGTTTTTCTGTAATATCGTGTGGAGCAATTATGTATGCAAACTCAGGATTGGCGTTAACAAAAGGAAGGATGATTTCATCGTCTTCATTTCTTAAACTGCCAATAATAAATACTTTTTTATCGCCTATAAAAGAGTCAATTTCTGGAAAAAAAACACCCTCCTGTTTCAATTCTATCACACGATCAAACCGAGTATCTCCTGTTTGAGTAACCTCATTGATACCTATTGATCTTAGTAATTCTTTTGAGGTTTCATCTTGCACCATAAAATGAGTAAACTTCCTTAGCATTTTTCTATTCCACCCTCCATACCATTTAAAAAATGTTTGAGAAGACCTGAAAATGGATGAAACAGAATATATTGGAATCTGATTTTTACTTAGCTCATTTAAAAAGTGATACCAAAACTCATATTTTATAAAGAGGGCAATTTCAGGCTCAATTAGATTAATGAATTGCCTTGCATTACTTTTTGTATCAACGGGCAAATAAAATTTATAATCGATCATGGGGTGGTTAACAGATTCATAGCCAGAAGGCGAAAAAAAAGTAATAACAACTTTCCAAGTGGGGTGTCCTTTTTTTATTGACTCAATTACAGGTAACCCTTGTTCAAATTCACCAACGGAAGAACAATGCACCCAAAAAAGAGGTGCTTTATTATTGGCTAATGCTTCATTAATTTGAGGTAAAAGGTCTTTTCTGCCCTTGTAGAACAATCCTGCTTTTGTGCTAAACTTTGCAAATAGAGGTAGCAAAAGTTTTAAAAGGGTAATGGAAATATTATATAGGAAAGTCCTCATGTGGGCGCAAAAATAGAAAGAGGCTGGTTTAAATCCTTAAACCAGCCTCTTTATTACAAAGTGGGTAAAACCTTAGTGGTTTGCAAGGTAGTCAGCAACACCATCAGGAGTAGCAGCCATTGCATCTTTTCCTTCTTCCCAGTTGGCAGGGCAAACTTCACCGTGCTCTTGGTTATGGTGCCAAGCATCAACAATTCTTAACGACTCATCAATATTTCTACCTAATGGTAAGTCGTTAATGTTTTCATGTCTTACAATGCCTTCTTTATCAATAAAGAAAGTTCCTCTAAACGCAACACCAGGCCCTCCTTCAAATACTAGCTGTTCGTTTTCATTGTATGCCCAATCTCCAGCTAAAACACCGTAATTATGAGCTATTGTTTTTGTTCCATCAGCTACGAGAGGATATTTTACTCCTTCAATTCCTCCTTTGTTTTTTGGAGTAGTTAACCAAGCTAAATGAACTTCAGCGGTATCAACAGAGCAACCAATAACGGCTACACCTCTTTTTTCGAACTCATCAAGCTTAGCTTGAAACGCAAGAATTTCTGTTGGGCAAACAAATGTGAAATCTTTTGGGTAAAAGAATAATAACACTTCTTTTTTACCAATGAACTGATCTAACGAAAATGAATCTACAATTTCGTAACCGTTTAATACGGCAGGGGCATCAAAATTTGGGGCCTTTTTTCCTACTAATGACATAATTTAATTTGATAGTTTAACTTTTATTTAATTTCAATTGATTTTTCTGTATCTATTTTGTCTCCTATAATATTGAGGCTAATTTTTTTTATATGAAAGTTCTTTACTTTTTTTTGCTTGAAGAAATTGCTGATTAAACTATTAAGTTCTTCATTAGCATAATCAATAATTTCGTTTGAATTGATACTGTATATATGACCGTGAGCCTCTAAATTTGAATCGTATCTCGCTTGCCCTTCTAAGGTAAGTGTTTTAGAAATGAGCCCTCTAGAAGAAAAAGTTTCTAAGGTTTTATACACGGTTGCTAACGAAATACTTGGTATTCGTTTTTTTGTTAACTCATAAATAAATTCAGTAGAGGGGTGATTTTTGCAATTCAACACAATGCTCAGTATAACCACTCGTTGATGAGTAGCTTTTAAACTAGCCTGCATAAGTAGATTTTTTTCTATCATTAATAATTATTATTATCTAATAAATATTATTAATTCAAATATAAGGAGCAAAAATTTATTTCACTTTAAAAAAGTATAATTAATTCGTTGGTTACATATTGTTTGGTTCAAGGTATTTTAATTAAATTGGCATTATTAAATTAATCATCATGAAAATTTCTGCAGTCAAAGTCATCGGAATCTTATTTTTAGTCGGATTTTCAAAGCTCTCATGTGCTCAAACAGTTGCTGATAAATATGTGATTGGCTTAACCAAAGATTTTAATCAGTACATGGGGCATTATATGAACCCAATGCTAAAGGGGATAGGATATGGATTTAATAACGGATGGTATAATACAGCTCGTCCTCATAAATCATTTGGTTTTGATTTAACTATAAGTGCGAATGTAGCTTATGTACCTGTTATAGATCAAAGTTTTACATTTGTTCCAGACGATTATGCGGTGTTAGATTTACCTCCCAACGGAGATAATAATTTCCCTACTATTATGGGAGGAACTACTACAAATGAAGTTCGCTCCTACTTATCAAAGGGAGACTCTGATCCAATTTTGGCTTCAATTTTTTTAGAAGGCCCTATTTTGGATGGTATTAAAGAGGATTTACCCATTAATTCTTCAGTAGTCCCATCCCCAATTCTTCAAGTAGGGGTTGGCATTTTTAAAAAAACCGAAGTAAAAGTTAGATGGGTGCCAACGCTTCAAAATATAGAAGGTCTAGAATATAAGTATTTTGGACTTGGTGTTATGCACAGTATTTCACAGTGGATTCCGATAGTGAAAAAAATAAAGTACTTAGACGTTTCAGGTTTTATTGGATTTACAAATATTGATTTAGCTTATACACTTGAACCTGGCACCATTGATGGAGCTAACCAAGTTGCAAATTTTGGGGTAAATACCATTACTTATGAGCTAGTTGGGTCTGCAACTTTTTCGGTATTTACGGGCTTTGTTGGAATTGGGTTTGACAATTTTAAGACAAACCTGAGCTTAGATGGAGAATATATTGTTAAAATACCAGGTGCTGTAGATTCAAATGGCGATCAATTAACAGAAACCCTTGTGAACCCTGTAGCCCTCAATGCTAATGATGGTGGCTTTAGAGCAACAGCCGGTGTTCGATTAAAACTGGCAATCTTTACCTTGCATGGTGCTTATACATTACAACAGTATAATACATTAAATGTAGGCCTTGGATTTAGTTTTAGATAATTTTATTGTTCTTGGCAAGGCAAAAATCTGTTTGTGAGTTAATTAAACACATGCTTTCTCAATAATGTGATTAAGTATTACTTTCCTTTATAATTAGGCTTTCGTTTTTCAATAAAGGCTTTCATGCCTTCTTTTTGGTCTTCGGATGAAAAGGTGAGGTAGAAATTTTTGCGTTCAAAATGAAGCCCTTCGTCTAAATGTGTTTCAAATGAACGATTGACAGATTCTTTAGCCAGCATCGCAGCAATTGGAGACATTTGCGCAATTTCGTTGGCTAAATTCATAGCTTCTGCCAAGTATATTTCAACAGGCACAACTTTGTTAATTAAACCAAACGAAAGAGCTTCTTGCGCATCAATAAATTTGCCTGTAAGCACTAATTCCATCGCTCTTGCCTTCCCAATAGCTCTTGTCAATCGTTGAGTTCCACCAGCACCAGGCATTACACCAATCTTAATTTCGGGTTGCCCAAATTTTGCAGTTTCAGAAGCCACAATCATATCGCAAGTCATAGCTAACTCGCACCCACCGCCTAAAGCAAAGCCAGAAACAGCTGCAATTAACGGTTTTCGAGTCTTACGAATTTGGTCCCAAGTACTAAACTGATCTACCATAAGCATATCAATGGTTGTTTTGTTGGCCATTTGCTTTATATCAGCACCAGCAGCAAAGGCACGCTCATTGCCAGTTAGCACAATAACTCGAACCGATTCATCTTGATCTAATTCTTTTAATACATCTCTAAGTTCTTGCATTAATTGCAAGTTGAGGGCATTTAACTCTTTCGGGCGATTAAGCTCAATAAGGGCTATATGTTTTTGATAGCTGGGGTTAACCTTTATAAACTCCATTTTATATAATTTGCCCTAAAATAAAAAAAACCTCCATCTCGAAGGCTATCGGGAGGAGGTTTTTCAACTGCAATGATAAACAAGCTTGAAAATATTTCTATTTTCATATCTTAATAGGGTTTAGAACTAATTGGTAACCACTGAATATGAAAAAAGTACTATTTGTTTGTTTAGGGAATATATGCCGATCTCCATTGGCCGAAGCATTATTTAGAAAGCATGTAGAGGAAAATAATTTACTAGATAAATTTGATTGTGATTCGTGCGGCACGGCTGCTTATCATATTGGTGCCCCACCCGATGAAAGAAGTGTTGCCAATGCTTTAGAAAATGGGTTAGCCTATACACATAGCGGAAGAAAATTAACTAAACAAGATTTTGAAGAGTTCGATTATATAATTGCCATGGATGATGAAAATTTGAGCAATATCCAACATGTTAATTTTAACAACCACCCACATATTTACAAAATGAGGAAATTTGATATGGAAGGGTTAAATCAAGATGTACCTGATCCTTATTATGGTGGAGCGCAAGGTTTTCAAGATGTGTTTGATATTTTAGATAGAGCAACCTTACATTTGTTAAAAGAAATACCTACATCTATTTAGATTTATTTTTGTTGGTATTAAAAACTTAATTTATGAAATACTTACTACCTATATTTTTTTCTCTAGCATCTTTATTAGCTGTAGCTCAAAAAATCATTGCACCAGGTGAAGTATATAATCCAGGTGAAGAAATATATACACCAACATTGGGGTTTAAAGCAGTAGTGCCTCAAGATTGGATGGGGACGCTTCCTCAAAACTCTACTATTTTTTTATTGAGTTCTTTAAAAGGATTAGACGGTTCCATTTATTTACTGGGCGACACAACCAATTTTGAAATGATGAAAGCAGGCTGGACTCAAGGCCTTGAACTGGAAGAAGGTAGAGTACTTAAATCGGATGGAAATTTTGTAATGAAGGACGACTTACTTACATCTGGTGTAATTCTTACGGGTACTGATCAAAATATAAACAAAGGATTTATTGCGGCTCGTTGTGGTGAGTACGGCAGGTGTGTTTCGGCTTTATTAATATGCGAAGAAAAGTATTTAGAGGAGATGAAAAAATCTGTGGATGATTTTTTAGAAAGTGTAATATTTGTAAACCCAATTATAAAAAACGAGTATGATGGGTTCGATTGGAAGCAATTCTTAGGAAATAAAAAGTTTGTGCATTACGATAATGTGGTGGGAACTAAATCAATAAATGAAGTATGGCTCTGTGAGGATGGAAGTTTTATGAGTAAGCTAAAACGAACAGGTGTAGTTAAAGGTGAAATCGGCAAATATAAAGGGAAACATAAGGGCACTTGGGCTACTACTTCGTTTGGGAAAACAGGAACGCTCACACTTAATTTTAACAAGTTACTTCCAGTAGAGGTTGAATTGATGATTGAGGATGAACAAATTTTTATGAACGGTAAAAGGCATGTAGCCTTGGCTGCTTCTATGTGTAAATAAGTTAAGACATAAGATTATTAGATGTTAGATAAAAGACTTTTTAGAATATGTCTTTTGTCTAAGTATCTTATTAAGTCTAGCATCTACTCAGTGTACCTATAAATAGGATAC
>JAMOMJ010000211.1 GCA_027067135.1 Cyclobacteriaceae bacterium | reverse complement strand
GATACCTTAAATACGCTTTTTCTCTATGTTCTGATAAATTATAGATGAATAAAAGCTGAGCGTACCCATCATCAGCAAAGGATTCATCCTTACTTTTCTTTTCTTCCAAGGCAGACTTAATTTCGGGATTGTTAGCTAATATCTCTATAGCTAAGTCTTCAAATACATAGGCAGAAAATCCTTCCTTTTGCTGCAATATGGTGTCGAAGAAGTTCCAATTAAAATAGGAATCGGTAGCCTGAGGTTCTAAGGTTTGCACAATATACCGATTGCGCCATTGGTTTACAGGTATAAGGTAATCCCCTTCTTTTAATTGAACTGTTTCTTTTTTTACTTCCAGCTCAACCTTAGAATGAGGGTAGTGCCCTTCATAAGCCATTCCACTAGTTTTATAATCAGTAATATAATATACTTCCACTGCAATATTTTTCACTTCTTTAACTTGCTCCAGAGTTGCCCCATTTAGTTCGAGCAATTCCAATACTTTCCATTGGCTTTTAGGTATTACGTAATAATCAGGTTTGCTAATAACCACATCTGGCTTGTAATGATTATAATATGGTATTTTTTTAGAGTAGGGTTTACTTCGGTCGTATTTAAGTCGTGCTTGTCCTGTTATTTCACTTATTGGGCGAGCCGCCTCATAGCCCTTAAAAATAATTGTATCGGCTTTGGCATTATCCAACTTCCAAGCAATAGCAAACTCTTTCTGGGCTTTAACAGAAGATTTAGCCTTGTTTCTTAGCTCAATTATTTCTGTTGAATGCCCATTAGTAAATGTGAGTAAGCCCAACATGTAATTATAGGTGGCTTCAACCCGTTGCTCAAATGTTTTAAGCATATGCGTTTCACTCATAAATCCTAAGGTGTGGAATAGGGCTGTGTAACCAGAGCTATAACGAGGCAGGTCGATGAATTTATTATAACCTTGGTCGGGTGTTTTCATCCCCCAAATATTTACATAAGGAGTCATAAGTGAACCAGCCTTTTCCATATAGTCGTAGTGGTAAGGCAATAGTTTAGAAGTCATAAACTCAGCCAAGGGGTCTCCCAACTTGTCAGCTTGTGTTGGAATAGTAGTGGATACATATTGATAATCTGCTCCATTGCTTACGTGGGTGTCAATAAATACATCGGGGTCAATTTCTTGAAATAGTTGAATAAAGCTCCTCGCATTTCGAGTGTCAGCTTTTATAAAATCTCTGTTTAAATCGTAATTAGTAGCATTGCCTCTAAACCCGTATTCTTTGGGGCCATTTTGATTAACCCGTGTGGTAGAATTTCGGTTTAGTACACCACCAATATTGTAAAACGGGATAATTACTACAACTGTATTATCTAATAGCTCATTCAGTTTTTTATCCTCGATTAAATTACGAGCCAGCATTTGAGAAGCTTCAACACCATCAGGCTCTCCTGGGTGAATGGCATTATTGATTAAAAGAAAAGCCTTACCCTCAGCTTTTATTTTTGCTATATCAACTTCACCAGACTTAGAAATGATAACGGTATGCAAAGGATAGCCTGAGTCCGTAAGCCTCTTTTCAATAATGTTTACTTCTGCATATTTATTTGCCAAGGCTTTGTAAAAGGAAATGCCTTCTTCATAAGTTGAGGTTTCTAAGTGATTAGATTTTTCATAAACCGTTAACAATCCCTGCCCAACTAAGGGCAAGGATATAAATGAGGCTATCAACATTAACGTCATTCCTGTGTAGGCAGGAATCTCACTATATAAAGTGTTCCATATATTTATCAGATTCCTGCCTACGCAGGAATGACGACTATAATTACTCAAGATCAAACGATTTAATTTCCTCAAATGGACTTAGGTCAGATTCATTCACAAGCTTTTGATAAGCAGGCCAATCTGTTTTAAAAAACTCATTTGTTTTAGATAACCAAGGTAGTAATTTATTCTTAGCCTGAGTCATTACTCGTGCTTGTGTTGGCCCGGGGTTATTAAAAGAGCCTAAGTACATAAAGTTCTTATAATAATAATCCATAATGGAAGGAAACTCCTCTGCGGTGATTCCCTGTCGTTCATTTTTAGGGCCAACCAGCTCATCCATTAATACATTAATGCTGTCCTTAGTAGTTTTACTTATGTTTCGAAGGGAGTCATAGGCTTTGCCCTTATCTTTAATTTGCTTTAAAATAGCATCTATTACTTTTTTGCTATCTCGTAATTGCGCCATGGCGTTGGCAGCCACTTCTATTTGAGATTCCACTTCCTTACTAGCCTTGTAATTACCTTCCAGTGCAGAAACAGGGATGTCTAATCTTGGGTCAAATTTTACATTAACCATTGTGGAGTCTTCCTGGTCACCAAAGCTCATGACAATTTTATATTCGCCAGGCAAAACTCTTACTCCTCCTCGTTCTCCACTATTTTTCTTAGGGGCTTTACGAGATGGGTAGTTGATGCCTTTTTCGTCCATTTGCCAGTACATCCTATGCATGCCATTTTTCTTGTACTTGGTTTTTATGGTTCTAATCAACTTGTTGCTTTTATTATACACCATAAACGAAATGGTATCGAAAGCCATTTTGGTAGTATCTTTTTTTGTTTCTACAGGAGCTGCTGCTTTTTTCTTCTTTTTCTTAGAAGTTGAACTTGTTGAAGGTTCTTTTTTCTCTTCCGGTTTTGTAACCGTATAGGTAATCATCGCACCCCTTCTTCGGTTTTTGCCGATAAAGATGGCATCTCCTGCAAATCGTGTACCAGATGCTTGCTGGTTAGCTGTGATATAAGCGTCTGGTGTTGGATACACTTTAATTGTTTTGGTTAAAGTATTTGTTCCATTTTTCGCCACTTCTCGTAATGGTCGAATATCATCCATTACCCAGGCGGCTCTGCCAAACGTGCCAATCACCAAATCACTTTCTCTAGGTTGAATAGCTAAATCCATAGTTGAAGCCGATGGATATCCATTCGTCCATTTAGTCCAGCTTCCGCCTTTGTTAACACTTACATAGAGGCCGTGCTCTGTTCCTAAGAAAAGCAGGTTTTGCTCCTCTGTATCTTGCACCATTGATAAGGAGTATCCAAATGTTTCATCTTCGTTTAGCATTTGTTTCCACGTTTGACCATAATCTGTAGTGTGGAATAGGTAAGGCTTAAAATCGAACTGGCGGTAATTATTTACAACCACAAAGGCTTCGCCTGCATTAAATTTAGATACTTTAATTTGCGGAATCCACGCATTTTTTGGAAGGTCTGGTAAACGTGAACTCAAGTTTGTCCAGCTCTTGCCACCATCTCTGGTAATTTGAACTTGACCATCATCAGTACTTGCCCAAATTAATCCTTTTTCGACCGAACTTGGCTCAATAACTAAAACCGTAGTAAAGTTTTCAGCACCCGTAGCATCCATCGTAATGCCACCACTTAAATATTGCTTTTGCTTTTCAGGGTCATTGGTGGTTAGGTCAGGAGAAATAATTTCCCAGGAATCGCCTTTATCTGTGCTTTTATGTACAAATTGAGACCCAAAATAGATAGTTGAGTGCTCAAACGGGTCTTGCGCAATGGCCGAGTTCCAATTAAAGCGAAGCTTTACATCAGGGTCGGGGTGGGTAGGGCGAATCATTTTTATTAAGCCTGTAACTCGGTCGAACCGACCTACATACCCTTGTTGGCTCATGGCAAATCCATAACGATTGTCATCTAAGTCTGGCATGGCATCAAAGCCATCTCCAAACATTACTTCTTGCCAGTATGAATTACGAATTCCCCCTGATTTTAGCACATAACCAGGGCCTACCCAGCTACCATTATCCTGCATGCCTCCATACACATTATACGGAAAATCGTTATCTACATTTATATGGTAATACTGCGCTACAGGAATGTTTTCGGCAAAACGCCAGTTCTTACCCATATCTCTTGTAATATTTAAACCACCATCGTTTCCATCAATAATAAAATTAGGATCGGTTGGGTGTACATAAAAGGCGTGATGATCGGGGTGGATGCCATTTTGAACGTAGGAGTCGGCCCAACGAGTAAATGTTTTACCCCCATCAATACTCATATTAATGTAGGTAAACACGGAGTAAATTCTATTTTCGTTTACAGGATCTACGTAGATATCAGCGTAATAAAAAGGTCGGTTGCCAATGTTTTTTGCATCGTTTATTTTCTTCCAAGAATCACCCCCATCATCTGATCTGTACAAAGCATTTTTCTTTGCTTCAATATGTGCATAAATTCTGTTAGGGTTACTTGGGGCAATAGCCACTCCAATTCTTCCTAGCTCGCCTTTAGGTAAACCTTCTTTATCGGTTAATTTTTTCCAGTTATTACCTCCATCATATGTAATATATAAGCCAGAACCTAGACCTCCAGAGGTAAACGTCCATGGTTTGCGTTCGTGTTCCCACATGGCTGCAATTAGTTTGTTAGGGTTTTGAGGATCAACCACCAAATCGGCTGTTCCTGTGGAACTATTTACTTTTAAGATATGCTTCCATGTTTTACCCCCATCGGTAGTTTTGAAAACACCACGTTCGGGGTGTTGCCCCCAAGACGAACCGATTGCCCCTACATACACTGTATTGGGGTCGTTTTTATCAATAATAATACGATGGATATTCCTTGTTTTTTCAAGGCCCATCGGTTGCCAATGTTTGCCACCGTCTAAACTTTTATAAATTCCGTAACCACCAGTTACACTATTTCTGGGGTTTCCTTCCCCAGTGCCTGCCCATACAATATCTGTATTTTGCTGACAAATAGCCACTGCACCAATGGAAAGCACGGCTACACTGTCAAATACTGGTTTCCATGCCACACCTCCACTTTCAGATTTCCACAAACCACCTGAGGCTGTGCCTGCAAACATAATTTGCGGATTATTATGTACTACATCAAGTGCAGTTACACGGCCACTCATACCACCAGGACCAATGTTTCTAGGCTGTATGCCTTTGAGCAACTTCATATCGAGCTGCTGGGCTTGAACATTAAATGCAATTAGAAAGGCGGCTATAAAAAAAAAGTTTTTCTTGAAAGAAGTAAAAATAGGATTCATAATTAGAATATGTTTAGATGATACTAAATTACGATAAATTGCAAACCTCTTAGGATGCAATTATATAAAAGGTGACTGGGTGATGTAAAAAAATAATGAGACTGAAATTACAATATTATTTCTAGAAATCTTGTAACTCCTATTTAGTGTCTGTCCATAAAGTCCGCTATCTTCGTTACGTTCGTCAAAAAAATACTCGATTACGCTAGTAAACTCCGTTTTTTTTGACTTCACAAGCCTTGATAGCGAACTTTCTGAATCAGACACTGAGTTTATAGACGAACACTATTTAGGGCTTGCTGAAAAAGTCCCAGGTGCGTTAGATACGAACAGGCAAAGCGAAGATGTATAAGAATACTTCGAGCTGAAGCCTGTGAAGTAGATGACGTGCCTGAGGCTAACTTAAAAATTCTATACTGGCTTTTTTTAAGTGCACGGATTTTAGCATTTTTTTATTAAACCCCTTGCACTTCAAACCTAAAAAACAGATTTAATTGTTTAATATTCAATTTGTTAAGTGTTTTTCAGCAAGCCCTATTTAACCCCAGTTGTAGCTCTAAAGTTAATCTTTTTAGTTGTGAGAATCGACATAATAAGTCCATAGGAATGGGGTCGGTTGAGCCCAGAGATTATCAGGCTTTACACCTGAAAATGACATACTTTAAGCTTAGGTTTGATAAGCAAAAAAATCAACTTAATAAACTTCCAGCCTTAACTAAAGGGTATAAGTCTTCATAATTCTTAACCGTATTCATATTTATTCTTCGGTTAATATGAGTTCGCTTAATTTCATCAGGGTGCGATAGTCCAGCAGCAGCAACCAACTCTAAAAAGCTATTAATGGTTCCGTGGTGGAAATTGGCCACACGCTGAGATTTATCATCTATGTTTAAGCCCTTCATCAAAGACTTGTTTTGGGTGGCCACTCCTACAGGGCAGGTATTATTATTACATTGTAGCGCTTGAATACATCCAATAGACATCATCATGCCTCTAGCTGAATTGCACACATCTGCTCCTAAAGCAAAAGCCCTTACCATGTGAAAACCAGTAAGAATTTTACCAGAGGCGATAATTTTTATGTTTTTTTTGAGGTCGTAGCCTACGAGGGTATCATGAGCAAAAACAAGCCCATCGCGCAAGGGCATTCCTAACGAATTGGAAAATTCAATAGGAGCAGCTCCTGTTCCACCTTCTCCACCATCAATGGTAATAAAATCAGGTTTAATACCAGTACTTAGCATGGCATCGCACAATTCTTCAAACTCAGATGTACGACCAATGCAAAGCTTAAAACCAATGGGTTTACCATCTGATAATTCTCTAAGTTCTTTAATAAAACGCATTAAACTGGTTGCACTATTAAAAGCAGAATGAGCCGGAGGTGAATGCACATCTGTGTGAGTTTCAACCCCTCTAATATTTGCTATCTCGGGTGTGTTTTTGGCAGCGGGCAAAATACCACCGTGACCTGGCTTGGCTCCTTGAGATATTTTTATTTCAATCATTTTTACTTGATCAAGAGCTGCTTTTTCTTTAAACTTTTGAGCATCAAAATTTCCTTCAGGAGTACGGCACCCAAAATAACCTGTTCCTATTTGCCAAGTTAGGTCACCCCCTTCACTTTGGTGATAAGGACTAATAGCCCCTTCACCCGTATTATGGTACATTTTACCAATTTTTGCTCCCCTGTTTAAAGCCATTATAGCGTTTTTGCTAAGTGAACCAAAACTCATAGCAGAAATATTTAGCAAACTAGCTTCATAGGGTTGTGTACAATCAGTACCACCAATTATGGTTCGAGGATGCTCTTTTGTTAAATCAGTATGCTTAGCATACATAGAGTGGTTCATCCATTCATAGCCATTTCTATATACATCCATTTGAGTGCCAAAAGGGGTTGTGTCATTTACTTTTTTAGCACGTTGGTAAATCAAGGATCTAAATATGCGATTAATAGGCCTTCCTTCTGTATCGGTTTCCACAAAATATTGCATTATTTCAGGTCGGATTGATTCTAGCAAATACCTAAAATGCCCTAGCACAGGAAAGTTATTATTGATAGTATGCTTTTTCTGAAGTATATCTGAAAAGCCAATAAGAAGAATGGGGCCAATTAAAATAAACAACCACCAGATGCTAGGCATATATTGTGCACCAATGGCTATAAGTGAAATTATTATAATTGAAAAAATGATAAAGTATTCTCTGGCTTTCATAAGCGTAGTAGGTTTTATTTATGCTAACAAGTACTATTTTGTTAAAATAGTTCAAATGTGAAAGTAGGCAATTGGAATGAGTTTATTATGAGGGTTGGCTACTTGGTTTTAATGAATTTATTTTAGCTTCGTTGTGTTATATTCTAAAAATATAAAAATGAAAGAATTAAGCACTATTGAGTTTGAAAAATTTATAGAGTCAAATGATAAGCCATCAGTTATTATGGTTAAAACTACACGGTGTCCTAATTGTAAAGCACTTGCCCCGATATTTGAAAAAACTGGAAAAGAAATAGCAGAAAAGGCCGATTTTAATTATTTGGTTGTTGATGATAAAAGAGAGCTAGCTCGATCCTTAAAAATAATGGGTGTGCCCACAATGTTGTTTTACCGCCATGGGGTGTTAATCGCCAAAAAGGTTGGCAATCAATCTCCTAGTTCTATAAAAAAGGTAATAGATTCACTCGTTGATCTTACACCCGAAGAAGCTAATGATAAAGAATATCGCAGTTTTTTCAGTAAACTTTTTGGAAAAAAACAGAATACACATAATTTATGATTGCGTTGTATTTTTGACATAAGTAAAACTTTACGTATGAAACTCGCTGCTATCGACATTGGCTCTAATGCCATCCGGTTACAAATTACTCGAATACTCCCTCATAATGAGGAGGAACTTTCTTATAAAATTTTAGAGAACATTCGATTTCCATTAAGGTTAGGAGACGATGCTTTTAGAATGGGCGAAATTACGTTTCGGAACGAGACAAAGTTTATTCAATTGATGCTAGCATTTAGAACCATGCTCGATCTTTATGAGGTTGATGATGTGTATGGCTGTGCCACAGCGGCTTTACGTGATGCAAAAAATGGAGGACGAATATTAAAACGATCTTATGACACAAGTGGGCTCCATATTGATGTAATTACAGGTGAACTGGAAGCAGAGCTACTGCAATTGGCGGTTCAAAAAGATAATGAATTATCTGATTATTTACATGTTGATGTTGGAGGAGGAAGCACTGAAATTAACTTGGTAAAAAATAATGTATCGTTTGCCAGAGAGTCTTTTGAGCTTGGCTCGGTAAGAAACATGCGTAAACGTAACAAACCACAGGAATGGGATCGGATGAAGAGGTGGTTAAGTGAGAATAACTCTTCTAAAACTAACATAGCCATTGCTACAGGTGGAAATATTAAAACCATTGCAAAAATTGCTGGTGGTAAAAAAGTGCAAAGCATATCGCTCGAAACCTTATCAAACACCATAAATGAAATAAACTCCGTTTCAGTGGCAGACCGTATTGACCGATACTCGATGAGAGAAGATAGAGCCGATGTTATTTCTTACGCTTCTGAAATTTATTTAAACGTGATAAAATGGGCAGGGTCGAACCAAATACAAACCCCAGATGTTGGTTTAAAAGATGGCATTATTCAAATGCTTTATGATAGAATAAGTTGATAAAAATCATATAGCTGGCAGTGTAAAATCATTTTGCTAGGTGATGAGCAAGCCTATTTTTGTATTTGCCTGTTGGGTTGTAAATACCTTTGTATGAAACTAACTTTTATTTTAATATTTACATTTTACACGTGCTCCCCCATTTTGGCACAGGAACATACTAAAGAAAACCCTAAAAATCATCACCAAGAATTACATAATTTTCTAGGTGTTTTTGTGGGTAATACTATTATTGTTCAATCGGCTTTTAAACTACCAACCTTTGGTATTGAATATGTAAGAGAAATTACGCCCAATTTTGGTGTCGGAATTACCACTGAGCTTGAAATCGGCTCTCATATTATTCAAAAAAATGAAGATGGGGATATTGTTTCGGAAGTACAAAGGCAGGGAGCGGTTTTGTTGCTTCCCAGTGTTTTTATAAGGGTTTACAAAGGGCTAATTGTAACCGTTGGCTATGGAGTAGAACTTGAAAAAAACGAAAATTTAGGTATGGCCAAACTTGGGTTGGAATACAAATTACACCTGCGCAAACTCAATTGGCTTGTTTTGCCTAGTGTAAGCTGGGATCGCACCAAATTGTTTGATGGGATGGTGTATGGAGTTACATTTGGGCGAAGTTTTTAGCAAGATGCTAAACGATTTTAAACAAAACATGCTTTAATACTGCTTCAATACAGTATCCAAATCCTCAATTAAATCTTCAATATCCTCGATACCACATGAGAAGCGAATGAGCCCATCAGAAAGACCATTTCTCTCACGCTCTTTTTTGGGGATTGATGCATGGGTCATACTTGCAGGGTGATCAACTAAGGATTCAACGCCCCCAAGGCTTTCTGCTAACGTAAACAATTTAAACGAAGAAACCAGTTTCATCGATTGTTCGAAACTTAAATCAAACTCTACAGAAACAATGCCACTATAACCACTCATTTGTTTTTTCGCTATTTCGTGGTTTGGGTGACTGGGCAACCCTGGATAATATACTTTTTTTACCTTGGTATGGTTATCGAAGTATTCAGCTATTTTAGTTGCATTAGCAAAATGCCTTTCCATACGAATACCCATGGTTTTTAGGCCTTTGGTGGTTAGCCAATTATCAAACGGACTTGGATTTAAACCAATGGCCATACGAGCAAAATCAAGCTTTTCTTTCCACGTTTCATGATTGGTTACTACAACACCCCCAACAACATCTGAATGACCTCCAATGTATTTAGTAGTACTGTGTAATACAAAATCAGCCCCTAAATTTAAAGGGTTTTGAAAGTAAGGGGTAGCAAATGTGTTATCAACTACCGTAAGTACATTATGTTTTTTTGCTAAGGTAGTAATAGCCTCAATATCTGAAATTCGAAGTAATGGGTTCGTTGGAGATTCTAAAAATAAAAGCTTAGGATTGGTTTTCAGTTTTGCTTCCACTGCCTCCAAGTTCTGAGTATCAACCGTAGAAAAATCAATTCCAAGCTGTTTAAATACTCTACTAAACAATCGATAAGTTCCACCATATAGGTCGTTTGCAATTACTACTTTATCATCTTTAGATAAGCTAGACACAATGGCTGTGGTGGCTCCTATACCAGATGAAAAAACAGTGGCAACCTTACCTTGCTCTAACGAAGCTAATGTGGCTTCCAAATTAGTAAAATTAGGGTTGCCAGCTCTTGTGTAATCATACCCTTTATGGCTATTAGGAGCTTCTTGGGCATAGGTAGAAGTCATATAAATAGGCGGGATTACTGCACCTGTTTCTTTATCTGGCTCCTGACCTATATGTATTGCTTTGGTAGAAAATTTCATTAATTAATAGTTTCAAATTTCATTTTTCAATTCTCGAATTTACAAGGTGTGCCCTTGATCCAGCATCCACTGGTCGTTATAAAACTTGCTCATGTACTTAACTCCGTTATCTGGTATTACTGTTACAATTACCGCAGGCTCTTTAAGTGTGGAGGCTAATTTTATCGCAGCCCACACATTGGCACCACCAGTTCCACCACCAAAAATGCCTTCTTCTTGGGCGAGTTTGCGCGCCATTCCAAATGCATCTTGATCAGTGAATTGATACATTTCATCCACCACAGAAAAGTCCATAGCATGTGCAATATGGTCTTCGCCTACACCTTCTACTTGGTAGGTGTTCTCTTCCGGCTCAGGCTCAACACCTGTTTTAAAATATTCGTAATAAATAGAGCCAAATGGGTCTGGCATTATATTTTTTATAGTTGAGTTTTGATCTTTTAAATATTGGCCAATCCCGCTAATGGTGCCACCTGTACTGCCGGCTGCTACAAAATGCGTTACTTTTCCGTCAGTCTGCTTCCATATTTCAGGACCGGTACTTTTGTAATGCGCCTCAGGATTTTTCTTATTATCATATTGGTTAAGCATAAAACTATTAGGTGTTTCAGTTGCTAAACTTCGTGCTTTATTTACATAATGCTCAGGCGAGTCTGGTGCGGCAGAGGTTGGACAAACAACCACTTCTGCTCCAAAGGCTTTTAGCGCATTTTGCTTTTCAATACTCACTTTATCAGGCATTGTTAAAATAGCTTTATACCCTCGAATGGCTGCATTCATTGCCACTGCGGCACCTGTGTTGCCAGAGGTATTTTCAATAATTACGCCTCCTTTAATAAGCTGGCCTGTTTCGATGGCATCATTAATAATATGGTTAACAATTCTATCTTTGATGCTCCCACTTGGGTTAAAAAATTCAAGCTTTACGTAAATATCGATATGCGAATAAGGATTAATTTTTTGAAGCTTTACTAGAGGAGTATTGCCAATAGTTTCTAAAACAGGATTTATCATAACTGATTGATTCTAAAAATATAGTGCAAAAGAACAGAAACAAATTTGAAATGTGAGATTTGAAATATGAAAATTTGTGCGTCTTGTATTTCGTGTTTCATATTTCAAGTTTCGTGTTTCATATTTCATATTTGCCTTAACTTTCTTTCCCTAAAATAAGTTTCTACTTTGTCAACATTCCAGGTATTAAATGTGTGTTCTTTTGTTAAGCCACCCTTTCTTCCTACACAAACTCCATAATACATGTCTTTAAATCCATCAGTGGCATGTGCATCGGGGTTAATG
>JAMOMJ010000210.1 GCA_027067135.1 Cyclobacteriaceae bacterium | reverse complement strand
CACTAACAACTATATATCTGGACAAGGAATTAGCCTTACATTTTTAGGCGGCTTACGAGGATCGCCTGTAAACCATGCATAGGACAATGAGAATTCATGTGCCCCTCCGCTTGAAGAACCAAGCTTAGAAATGGTTATATCATAGCTATAACCCACTTTAAAATTACTATCCTTAGTCTTTTTTGTAAAACCCAATAATACAACTATCGATTCATTATTAGCTACCCCGTCCACAGCTTTATAGGGTACACCTCGATACCACAAACCAAACACAATAGGCTCAAAAGTATAATACATACCCAAATCTATTTGGCTAAACTTGCCTTGTTGCTTGTACTGAAAGGTGGGTGTTAAACTACGTTCTTGTGGCTTTGTGTACATTCCTTGCCCAGTAACCCCTGAAGCAAACTGAAACTTATAACCACCGTGCACCGAAAACTTCATAGGTAATTTATCTTCTTCACCAATTAATGATTGGTTAGGTGTATTTAAATGGTCAACAGCCAATCCAAGCCAAACATCGTTGGAGTATAGTAAGGCACCCGAGCCAATATTAAAAAAACTTTTATAGGCTCCTGCATCAAACTGTTCAGCCGTACCTTGCCCTGGAATTTGCTGACCTGTAGTAGGGTCAAACTGGTCTCCAAACGTTAGGTTAGAGAAATTAACATCTCTTAAATAATAACCTGCATTTGCCCCAACCCTAAACGTAAATGTTTCAGAAACAGGCAATTGGTAGGAGTAGGTTCCTGTAAAGCTCGTTGAACGAAGTCCTGCAAGCCCTGCTTTGTCTGTTTGAATTAAAAATCCGATCCCACTATTTTTATCATCAATAAAATGATCTACATAGGCCGAAAGAGTAACAAAGTTAGCTTCTAATGCTGGCCATTGACTCCTATAATTTGTGCCAACGCGGGTTAACTGTGTGGCACCTGTAAAAGCAGGATTTAAATAAAGGGGAGCTGAATAAAATTGAGAAAATTGAACATCCTGCCCAAAAATTGTGCTACTTACAAATAATAATAGAGCGATTGAAGATGCTATTCTTTTATTCAATGAAATTAATTTAAATTTTTGTTTTGCCAAAGTAGATTAATTCTTAAAAAAAGGAAAACTTTAACCCTGTAAACTTACTGTTGTACGAAATTAATAGTTTTAATATTAAAAAACTTATTACTTCCGACTTACGACTTCTAACTTTTACCAAATAATCGTTTAGTTTAGTAAACTTTTGCTGATTTGGTCACATTTATATCGTTACAATGTATCCAGATTTATAATTTTAACGTTACTCTATTACATTTAGTATCTCTTTATATGCCTATGCGTTTAAAAACCTACATTTTTAGTTTTGGCTTACTTTGTTTACTCTTTACCTCTACTTTTTCCATTGCGCAAAATTTTAGTAATCAGCATTGGTATTTTGGTAATACAACAGAAGCCGTAGAGTTTACACGGCCTAATGGAGTGCCTGTTTTAGTATCCGACTATAAAGTGCCTCCTTTTAATATTAATGGAAAAGGCAATGCAACCGCAAATAGACCAGAAACTGGAGATTTAATTTTTTATACCGATGGCTTTGATGTGTTTGACCTTACCTATTCCACTATGGCTGGCATTAGCATTTCTAATAAATTGGATGCAGATGTAAACAAAAACCAAAGTGTGGCCATATCGACAGCTCCTCAAAACGGATCGAACGAGCTATATTACATTTTCACAAACACTCCTTCCGGTGCCATTCATTATTCCGAAGTTGATATGACATCCAACGGCAATGCCATTACACTTCAACCGCCTTTGGGTAGCGTAATTAGTATGAATAATACCATTGCCAATAGTACAGCCAATGCCTCCGATGCTATGCTGGTAATATCTGATAGCACCAATGGGTATTGGTTAATCACGCTAGACCAAGGAACAAATAATTATAAGGTATTAGGTATTGATAGTGATACACCAGGAACTTGGTTAGAAAACACCTACCCATTAGGAGCCGCCATGAATGCTGCCCATATAACATATAATGCAGATTCAAGTAAAATTGCAGTAGCCCCTAAAGACCCTAATATCAATATTCAGTTGCTTGATATTGATTTAAGTACAGGTGTATTAACGTTTGATAAAGAAATTCCTAATTCGGGCGTAGCCAATGTAGGTGCTACCGGAGAAGCTATTTTTGATGTGTCTTTTTCAAATGATGGGTCTAAGCTATACTATTCTATTTATGGCGATGGTGTAGGGTTAAGCGGAAATCTTATGCAGTTTGATTTGCTCGATACTACGATAGTATTAGCTCCCCAGTCTGTAATACCCTCTACAATATTTGGCAGTTACGGATTACAAAAAGGGCCAGATGGCAACCTTTACCACCTCTACCAACAAACAAATGGAGGCCCGTTTTTAATCGGTAGTTTAACCGACATCGATTCTGTAGCTAGCCTAACAACCTATACGCCCGCTATTGAAAACGGCCAAGACTTTAATTCATTCCAATTTCCTGCTTTTTTACCCAACAGACCACCCATTTTTACG
>JAMOMJ010000209.1 GCA_027067135.1 Cyclobacteriaceae bacterium | reverse complement strand
CTTCCTTAATACCTGGCTGAACTACAACATAACGTTCGTAGTAAATTATTTGATCTAATTTTTTTGTTGGCAACCCTAATAGATAACCAATTTTATTAGGTAACGATTTAAAGTACCAAATATGTGCTACTGGAACCACCAATTCGATGTGCCCCATACGCTCTCTACGTACTTTTTTCTCAGTAACCTCTACACCACAACGGTCGCAAATAATGCCTTTATAACGGATTCGTTTGTATTTCCCGCAATGACACTCCCAGTCCTTTGTTGGGCCAAAAATACGCTCACAGAACAAACCTCCCATTTCTGGTTTGTATGTACGATAGTTGATGGTTTCTGGCTGAGTAACTTCACCGTTTGAATGCTCCAAAATAGACTCTGGAGAAGCCAAACTGATAGTTACGGCTGAGAAATCGTTGTTTAGTTTTTTATTTTTTCTGAATGACATATTCTTAAAATAAATTTCTTTGTTAAAACCAGGTGATTAATCTAAAGTTACTTCTAATGCAAGTCCTCTTAATTCGTGAATCAATACGTTGAATGACTCCGGAATATTAGGTTTCTGCATATTTTCACCTTTTACAATTGCTTCGTAGGCTTTCGCTCTACCAATAACATCATCAGATTTGATAGTAAGTATTTCTTGAAGCACGTGAGAAGCACCAAATGCTTCTAGTGCCCAAACTTCCATTTCACCAAATCTCTGACCACCAAATTGTGCTTTACCACCCAATGGTTGCTGCGTAATTAATGAGTAAGGCCCAATCGATCTTGCGTGCATTTTATCATCCACCAAGTGACCTAACTTAATCATATAAATTACACCTACTGTAACAGGCTGATCAAAACGCTCTCCGCTTAAACCATCGTATAAGTGAGTTCGGCCATAATCAGGCAAACCAGCTTCTTTCAATTCTGCAGCTACTTCATCCATAGAAGCACCATCAAAAATTGGAGAGGCATAACGCTTACCCATTTTTAATCCAGCCCAACCTAACACAGTTTCATAAATCTGTCCAAGGTTCATCCTCGAAGGTACACCTAATGGATTCAATACAATATCCACTGGAGTTCCATCCTCAAGGAATGGCATATCTTCGTCTCTTACAATTTTAGCAACAACACCTTTGTTACCGTGACGACCTGCCATTTTATCACCTACTTTAAGCTTACGCTTTTTAGCAATATAAACTTTAGCAAGTTTTACAATACCTGCAGGTAATTCATCACCCACTTCGAGTATAAATCTCTCTCTTTTAAAGATACCTGTAATTTCGTTTCGTTTAGCTACATACGCTTTCACAATTTTAACCACCATTTGGTTAGTTTCATCGCTTGTAGTCCAATCGTCTAATATTACATCAGAAATAAGATTTACTTCTTCAGGAATTGCATAGGTACTCTCATCTCTGTAAATATTTTTATCAGGGAAAAGGTTGGCTTCAATGTTTTTAGCTGTGAACTTAACGCCTTTGCTAATTAATTCATCACCAAATTTATGACCAACGGCCTGAGAAGTTTTACCCGTTAAAAGAGAAGATAATTTTTCAATTACTTCTGCTCTAACAGATGATAGTTCTTGTCCATATTTATGTTTAAGAAGTTCAACTTCTTTCTTCGCTTTTGCTCTAAGGTCTTTGTCTTTTTTACTTCTGGTAAATAGTTTAGTATCAATAACAACACCTCTTAACGATGGTTTCGCTTTTAACGATGCATCTTTAACATCACCAGCTTTATCACCGAAGATCGCTCTTAATAGTTTTTCTTCTGGAGTTGGATCGCTTTCTCCTTTAGGAGTAATTTTACCAATTAGAATATCGCCTTCTTTAATTTCAGCTCCAATTCTAATAACTCCGTTCTCATCAAGGTGCTTAACAGCTTCTTCACTTACGTTAGGAATTTCAGAAGTTAATTCTTCTTCACCACGTTTGGTATCTCTTACTTCCAAATCAAATTCATCGATATGAATAGAAGTATAAATATCTTCACGTACAACACGCTCAGAAATCACAATCGCATCCTCAAAGTTGTATCCTTGCCAAGGCATAAACGCAACTTTCATATTTCTACCTAAAGCAAGTTCACCTCCTTCAGTAGCATACCCTTCTGTAAGTGCCTGTCCTCTTTTAACTTTTTCGCCTTTTTTAACCAAAGGTTTCATGTTAACACAAGTATCTTGGTTGGTTCTTCTAAACTTAATTAAATCATACGTTTTAGAATCACCGTGGAAACTTGCTAATAACTCATCATCCGACATATCGTAACGAACAAGAATTTTATCAGCATCCACATATTCAACTGTTCCGTCTCCATCGGCCAATACCAAAGAACGAGAATCAAGTGCTACTCGAGTTTCAAGACCTGTACCCACAATTGGAGCTTCTGGTCTTAATAATGGCACTGCTTGACGCATCATATTTGATCCCATCAAGGCACGGTTGGCATCATCGTGCTCTAAGAAAGGAATTAACGAAGCTGCAACGGATACAATTTGGTTAGGAGCAACATCCATAAATGAAAGCTTGTCTGGCCCTACGATTGGGAAATCGCCTTCAAAACGAGCTTTAATTCTATCATTTACATATTTACCTTTATCATCAACAGGTGCATTTGCCTGTGCAATATTATGTGTATCTTCATCTTCAGCAGTTAGGTATGTAATAGTATCCGGAGTCATTCCAACTTTACCATTTTTATCTACCTGACGATATGGCGTTTCGATAAAGCCCATTCCGTTCACTTTTGCATGCACACATAAAGAAGAAATCAAACCAATGTTTGGCCCTTCAGGAGTTTCAATCGTACATAAACGACCGTAGTGCGTGTAGTGAACATCTCGCACCTCGAAACCAGCTCTTTCTCTCGAAAGTCCACCAGGTCCTAATGCTGAAAGTCTTCTTTTATGTGTAATCTCTGCTAATGGATTGGTTTGATCCATAAACTGAGATAACTGGTTAGTACCAAAGAATGAGTTAATAACAGAAGATAATGTACGAGCATTAATTAATTCAACTGGTTTAAAATCTTCGTTATCTCGAACGTTCATACGTTCTTTAATCGTACGAGCCATACGAGCAAGACCCACACCAAATTGTGTGTAAAGCTGCTCACCTACTGTGCGAACCCTTCTATTACTTAAGTGGTCAATATCATCAACAATTGCTTTTGAGTTAATTAACCCAATTAAGTATTGAATAATATGAATAATGTCGTCTTTAGTCAATACTCGACTTTGTTCCGACATATCAATTTTAAGCTTTCTATTGATTCTATAACGACCAACTTCGCCTAAATCATAACGCTTATCACTAAAGAATAAGTTGTTAATCAAGTCACGAGCAGTTCCTTCATCAGGAGCTTCGGTGTTTCTTAACTGACGGTAAATAGTTTCAACCGCTTCTTTCTCCGTGTTAGAGTTATCTTTAGCAAGCGTATTAAAGATGATGGTAAAATCGGTAACGTTTACATCATCTCTATGAAGAATTATTGATTTAGTGCCTGACTCAATAATCAATTCAATATCACCTTCTTCGATGATATGATCTCTTTCTAATAATACTTCGTGACGATCGATAGATACTACTTCACCTGTGTCTTCATCTACGAAATCCTCAGTCCAAGTATTAAGAACCCTTGCAGCAAGTTTTCTACCTACCGCTTTTTTAATGTTTGCTTTTTTAGCTTCTACCTCTTCAGATAGTCCAAAAAGGTCTAATATATCTTTATCTGTACCCCATCCTATTGCACGCAATAGAGTGGTAATAGGAAATTTCTTTTTACGATCGATGTAAGCATACATTACGTTGTTTACATCAGTGGCAAATTCAATCCAAGACCCTTTAAAAGGAATGATTCTGGCTGAATAAAGTTTAGTTCCGTTGGTGTGCTTACTTTGAGCAAAGAACACACCTGGTGATCTGTGCAATTGAGATACAATAACACGTTCGGCTCCGTTTATTACAAACGAACCCTTTCTTGTCATATAAGGAATATTTCCTAAGAAAACCTCCTGCTCAATAGTTTCAAAATCTTCATTTTCGTCATCGTTACACGACAAACGCAATTTCGCTTTTAGCGGAACTGAATAGGTTAACCCTCTATCGATACACTCGTCTACTGAATATTTTGGTGGATCGACCAAATAATCAACAAATTCTAATAAGAAAATGTCACGTGAATCTGAGATAGGAAAGTTGTCAGAAAATACTTTAAAAAGCCCTTCGTTTTCACGTTTTTCTGCGGGAGTTTCTAATTGAAAGAAATTCTGGAATGATTGTACTTGAATATCAAGAAAATCTGGATACTCGATAATTTTCTTAATGGAAGAAAAATTTATTCTTTCGGATTGAATTGCTGTTGCCAAAACTTTATTTTGTTAAAGTTAAAATATGCAGGAAACCCTGCTAAATGGTTTTGTACTAATTCGTGTACAAACAGGAAAAGACCCCTATTCCGATTTACATCGAAAAAGGGGCCCAATAAATTTAGGCCTTATAAAAAGCCACCAAAGTTTACTTTAATTCAACTTCAGCTCCAGCCTCTTCTAATTGCTTTTTAAGCGCTTCAGCTTCGTCTTTAGTAACACCTTCTTTTACAGCTTTAGGGGCACTGTCAACTACTTCTTTAGCTTCTTTAAGTCCAAGACCTGTTAATTCTTTTACAAGTTTAACGATTGCTAATTTAGCTCCACCTGGCGCAACAAGAACAACATCGAAAGAATTTTTCTCTTCCGCTGCTTCTTCACCACCACCACCAGCTACCATAACTGGTGCTGCTGCAGCTGCAGGCTCAATACCGTGCTCATCCTTAAGGATAGTAGCTAACTCGTTTACTTCTTTTACAGTTAGGTTAACTAACTGATCAGCGAATGCTTTTAAATCTGCCATTTTATCTTCTAATTTTTAAATATTCAACACTAATTTTCACGTTCAGACAATGTCTTAACCAATCCTGATAATGTAGTTCCGCCACTTTGTAACGCAGAAACAACATTTTTAGCAGGAGACTGAAGAAGTCCAATAATTTCGCCAATGAGCTCGCTTTTAGATTTAAGCTCACTAAGCATTTTTAAATGTTCTTCACCTATGAAAAGATCGGAATCGATGGAAGCTCCTTTCAACATAGGTTTGTCGTTAGACGCGCCTGATTTTCTAAAATCTCTAATCACTTTGGCTGGCATATTACCAGTTTCCTTTGAAAAGATAATTCCAGAAAAACCTTTTAATACTTTATCAAAAAACTCTGTATAATCTGTATCTAACTGTTCCAAGGCTTTTTGAATTAATGTGTTTTTATACACACCATATTCAACTCCTTTTTCGAAACATAGTCTTCTAAAGTCGTTTATCTGAGCAACTGTTAATCCAGAAGCATCGGTAACATAGAAGAAATCATTTTCTTCAAATTTACCTGAGAGTTCTTTTACTACTTTTATTTTTTCTTCTTTAGTCATAGCTATAAACCTTGAAGTGAATTTTGATCAATTTTAACTCCAGCGCTCATAGTGCTAGACATGCTAATGCTCTTGAAGTAAGTTCCTTTTGCAGAAGCTGGTTTCAATTTAGAAATGGTATTAAGCACTTCTTCTGCATTTTCTTGAATCTTTTTTGCATCAAAAGATACTTTACCAATGCTTGCGTGAATAATACCAGCTTTATCAACTTTAAAGTCAATTTTACCGCTCTTTACTTCTTTCACTGCTTTTGCAACATCTAATGTTACTGTACCAGATTTAGGATTAGGCATTAGACCCCTTGGCCCTAAAACTCTACCCAAACGACCTACTTTAGCCATTACAGTTGGCATTGTAATAATCACATCAATGTCTGTCCATCCACCTTCAATTTTAGTGATGTACTCATCAAGACCAACGTGATCTGCGCCAGCGTCTTTTGCTTCTTGTTCTTTATCAGGTGTACATAACACCAATACAGTTAAATCTTTACCTGTACCGTGTGGCAATGTAACAACACCTCTAACCATTTGGTCAGCTTTACGTGGGTCAACACCCAAACGTATGTCTAAATCAACAGAGGCATCGAATTTAGTAAAAGTTATTTCTTTTACTAACTGTGCCGCATCTCCAATGCTGTACTCTTTTTCAGAGTCAACTTTGTCTAGCAATGCTTTTTGATTTTTTGTTAACTTTCCCATTATTTTACTTAATTAGCCCAGGGTGCATTACCTGAAACTGTTATTCCCATGCTTCTAGCTGTACCAGCAACCATTTTCATGGCAGACTCAACAGTAAATGCATTAAGGTCTGCCATTTTAGTTTCAGCTATTCCTTTCACCTGATCCCAGGTTACAGAAGCAACTTTAACTCTATTAGGCTCTGCTGATCCTTTTTTCTTTTTTGCTGCCTCGAGCAACAATACTGGAGCCGGAGGTGTTTTAATTACAAATTCAAAAGACTTATCTCCAAAAATTGTAATTAATACTGGCAATACTTGCCCTGCTTTATCTTGCGTTCTTGCATTAAACTGCTTACAGAACTCCATAATATTAAGACCCTTACTACCTAAAGCTGGTCCTACTGGAGGAGAAGGGTTTGCTGCGCCTCCTCTTATTTGTAATTTCAGATATCCACTAATCTCCTTAGCCATTTTCCTCTTAATCTATTTTTTCAACTTGCATATAGTTAAGCTCAACTGGTGTATTTCTTCCGAAAATTTTCACCATTACATTAAGCTTTTTCTTCTCTTCAAAAACTTCTTCTACACTACCAGTAAAACCGCTAAATGGACCATCCATAACCTTAACGTTTTCACCTACAATGTAAGGATTGTCAAGTTGTTCATCTTCCGATTCCACTTCCTCCACTTTACCCATTATCCTGTTAATTTCACGCTCTCTAAGCGCAACAGGCACTTTAGAAGTACCAGCTCCTTCTCCAAGAAAACCAATAACTCCTGGTATTGAATTTACAACGTGGCTTGCTTCGCCATGTGTAAGGTCTGCTTCTACCAACACATACCCAGGAAAAAAATTACGTTCACGAACCCGTTTCTTTCCGTTTCTTATTTCATATACTTTCTCTGATGGGATTAACACCTGAGTAACATACTCTTGAAGCTTTTCTCTCTCCACTTCTGTTTCGAGGTATAGCTTTATTTTTTTCTCTTTTCCGCTAACAACTCTTAATACATACCACTTTAAATCTGCCATGTTAGCTATTATTAAAATGCGTTATAAAACCAAGACATAGCATTATTAAACGCATAATCGAACACGCCAATTAATAATGCAAAAATCATAGAAGCAACTAGTACCAGTACTGAGCTATTTTGCAAATCTCTATACTTAGGCCAAGAAACTTTATCTCGCATTTCTACAACCGACTCTTTAATAAATGTTATCAACTTTTGCATATTAATACAGTAGTTAAATTTTTAGCACGGGTGGAGAGACTCGAACTCCCAACCAACGGTTTTGGAGACCGCTACTCTACCAATTGAGCTACACCCGTTTGATGCACCACCCAAATTGGGAGTGCAAAAATACCATTTTTTTATTATAACACAAGTGCGTTTCAAATTATTATGAAACGCACTTAGTGAAAATTTTAATTTGGCTAGATTAAAGGATTTCAGTAACCTGTCCTGAACCTACAGTTCTACCACCTTCACGGATAGCGAAACGTAAACCTTTTTCCATTGCTATTGCACTATGTAACTCAACTTCTATAGTTACGTTATCGCCAGGCATAACCATTTCAACTCCTTCAGGAAGCATAATAGTTCCTGTTACATCTGTTGTTCTAAAGTAGAACTGAGGACGATATTTGTTAAAAAATGGGGTATGACGCCCACCTTCTTCTTTTGAAAGAACGTAAACTTCAGCTTTAAACTTAGCATGAGGGTTTACCGAACCAGGCTTGCAGATAATCATTCCACGCTTGATATCAGTTTTTTCTATACCTCTTAATAAAAGACCAACGTTATCGCCAGCTTCTCCTCTATCAAGAATTTTACGGAACATCTCAACACCTGTTACAGTTGATTTAAGACCTTCAGCACCCATACCAATAATATCAACAGCATCACCAGTGTTGGTAACGCCTCTTTCAATTCTGCCAGTAGCAACAGTACCACGGCCAGTAATAGAGAATACATCCTCTACAGGCATTAAGAAATCTTTATCAATTGCTCTTTCAGGTAATGGAATGTACTCATCAACAGCATTCATAAGATCCATAACCTTAGCAGTCCACTCAGCTTCACCATTAAGTGCACCTAATGCAGATCCAGCAATTACAGGAATATCATCACCAGGGAAATCGTATTCAGAAAGAAGCTCTCTGATTTCCATTTCAACCAATTCTAATAATTCTTCATCATCCACTAAATCTACTTTGTTCATAAAAACAACCAAAGCAGGAACACCTACCTGACGAGATAAAAGGATATGCTCTCTTGTTTGAGGCATTGGGCCATCAGTTGCAGCAACTACGATAATAGCACCATCCATTTGGGCAGCACCTGTAACCATGTTTTTAACATAATCTGCGTGACCAGGACAATCTACGTGAGCGTAGTGTCTTTTTTCTGTTGTGTACTCAATATGAGAAGTATTAATTGTAATTCCTCTCTCTTTTTCTTCTGGAGCGTTGTCGATTGATGAAAAATCTTGAGCTTCTGCTAGACCAGCATCAGACAATACTTTAGAAATCGCAGCAGTTAATGTAGTTTTACCGTGGTCAACGTGACCAATGGTACCTATATTAACGTGCGGTTTTGAACGATCAAAGGTTTCTTTAGCCATAATTGAAAATTCCTATTTAGTTAATATTTACGTTTCACAAATTTATTAAACACAAATAGAACAGAGTCGAATTTCGACCTGCCCCGAACGGCTATTTTTAAATAGCCAAGCAGTTAAACTGCTTATTTAAAAACCACTTACGTGATTCTTAATACTTGACATTGCCCTTGCCTTGCTAAAACAATAGAGCCAATGAGGGGATTTGAACCCCTGACCTCTTCCTTACCAAGGAAGCACTCTACCCCTGAGCTACATCGGCAGTCAAGAATAAATCCTCAATTAGAGGACTATTGAGTGGAAGACGAGGTTCGAACTCCTGCCTACCAGCAGGTAGGTGCGACCTAGGTCGCTTGGAATCTTTACCAAATCAGCTACTCTAGCTCACTTAAGAGCTATTGGAGCGGGAGACGAGGTTCGAACTCGCGACCTACAGCTTGGAAGGCTGTCGCTCTACCAGCTGAGCTACTCCCGCTTGCATTGAAATACTGGTGTGTTATTTCAACGGTTGCTCTCCTATGCCAAAGCTACAGAGAACAAAGTGGGGGGAGTAGGATTCGAACCTACGAAGTCGTAGACAACGGATTTACAGTCCGTCCCAGTTGGCCGCTTTGGTATCCCCCCTTTTTATCAGGTACATTAATAAAAGAACATCCAAACTCGGTAATCATAAACCCTTTTTACTAGGTGGTTCCAAATTCGGGATTGCAAAAATAGACCCTTTTTATTTTTATTCAAACATTTCAAAAAAAGATTTTGATTTATTTGAAACTTTCATCAAAACTGGTGCTATTTACTATTTATCAGGCTTATTCGTTTTAAAAAAATCCTCCATCTCTTTAGAAAGTTTATCAGGTTTTGCATAATGTGGTGAAAGTGATGGCTGACCTGGCAAATCTTGTACGTGCAACGTTTGCGTAGGGAAAGCAAAGTTCACCCCAAGGCGGTGTGCTAACTTTAATATAGATAAGATAATTTCATGCCTACATTTTAGCTCTTCTGCCCAAGTGGGCACTGAAAAGAATATATAAAACATTACATCTAATGAATGACTGTTCATATCGTTCATATAGATATGATAATTCTCTTTCCAAGTGTGCGGATGTTCATTCACTAACTTTCGTAGTCCTTCAATAAATATTTCTATTAGTTCAGGAGGGGTATCATAGGTAAGTGCCAACTGTGTTGTAAACCTTCGGTAGCTTCTAAGCCCATGGTTATCAATGGTAGCATCGGCTAATTTACCATTTGGCACATAAATTAAGGAGTTTGAGAAGGTTCTTATTCTGGTAGAACGAATACCTACTTCCTCCACAGTTCCATCAATACCCGATGCGGTTATCCATTGCCCCACTTGAAATGGCTTATCGATAAAAATCATGAGTGAGCCAAAAAAGTTTTTTATCGTGTCTTGAGCAGCCAATGCAAAAGCAAAACCACCAATTGACAAAGTAGCCAATAATGGCATTAACTGCACATTAAGATTAGACAGCACGATAACACTCCCAATTATGATAACAAATGTTTTGAGGATTTTTCTAAATAAAGGAACTAGCTGATCGTCAAGGGTTGATTCTGTTTTAGAAGCAACTCTTCTTAAGTATAAAGAGATTAAATCGACAAATTTATACACACCAAGTGTACCCATAAAAGGAATTACAGCGGCAATGGCCAATGATAAGTAATATGATAACTGTAGCGGCAATTGCAAAATAGGTAAAAACATATCCACCAGCACTAAACCCATCATAATGCTTAGAGGCCTTACAACAGGCTTAACATAATCATCTGCTATTTCCTCCTTGCCCACCTTAAACAAGATTTTTGTAATCAGGTTATATACAATCCAATTTAAGAGCCGGTGGAAAGCAAAACTTATGACAATCATTGCCAGAATGGCCAAGTATTGCCAGACCATAAGCCCCATGTATTTGGTTTGATTGTTTGGCAGGTATTGCAGCAACCTGTCTGAGCCAAAAGGAAATGCTAGTTCGAAGAGTTCTGGAATTTTATCAACGGTTTCTTTAGATAAGTACCACCTATCACCAACTTTTTCTAAATAGAGTTCTGCAAACCTTGAAGTCACCACGTACTCATGTGTATTAGAATGCACCGTATCTATATAATCAGGGTCATCAGGTACATCTTCTATGTTTACAAGAACTCCTTTCCCTTCTAAAAAACGTTTTAATTTCACTACACGATCTATCCGAGCTTCTTTATGAGTTAAGTGTTTATAGTAGATTATTTGCTGTACTACATCTGGCCTATAGTTGTCTTCTCTCATGTATTTGCCAAAAGCTGCTATGAGCGATCTTGGAGAACTTAGGTCTAATCTAATTGCAGGAAGCTCCTCTTTCTTCTTTTCCTTTTTCTCAATTTTAGGAGATTGTTTTTCTTCTTGAGGCTCTTTCTTTTTGGGCTTAACAGGTGCTGTAACCTCTACCCCTACTGATTTTAATAGTTCATGTATGTTTTTTATCGTTTGTTTAGAAATAAGCCAATCATTATTGTGCTTTTCAAAGGCAATGCCTGTAGTAAGAATGTAAGCTGAATTACCTTTCTCCACCACATAATTAGCAGAGTCTGGAATGGAGTCTAACTCCCAATCAAACTCGATTGCATTTAGGTAATTTCTAATATCGAGAATAGCCTCTTTCCGTTTCGAGTTTCTAAGTATTACATTAGACGGTATCAATTTTGAAGCCTCTAATAGATTTAAATTTACACTATCCGTATTTTTTTTAAGAAACTCTACAGAGGATTTTGGCGTAGCAAACTCTCCTTGAAATGCGAATAAACTTCCATTGGCTAACAGAAGAACAGCAACCAGATAAAGTCTAAACTTGAGTTCGGGATAAGGAATGCTGTCAGCTTTAATCGAAACTTTCATAAACAACTTAGATTTTTGTAGGACTAACGGGTTAATTCCTGCCTGCTGCAGGCACGGCAAGAAAATATAAGGAAGTTTAGGGAAGTTTCGTTAAAGTCCAAAGGGGAAATATCTAGTAGACAATCTTTTGAATATAAAAATCTTGAAATAATCCATTATATCTTTGCTTTTTATATTAAAAAGCTCACCTACTATTTTATTTTCTGGCAGCTATTCCTTATCCCGAACTCAGGCTAAAAGATATTGAGTCGTTTTCTTAATCATAAATAGATACTTTTAATCTCAACAGTATTTCCGTTGGTAAGGTATAGTTGACAACTATTGGTGTTGCTAAAATAAACTAATGAAATTGGGAAATCCG
>JAMOMJ010000208.1 GCA_027067135.1 Cyclobacteriaceae bacterium | reverse complement strand
ACATAATATCTTGCTAAGGGGTTTAAAGAATAAATATCATATTTATAGGATAACCGTAACTGTTCATTTACGCTTGCGAGAACTAACTCACCTTGAGGACGCGGAGAGTTTTCTAATTCCCATTTATAGCTTTTTGAAGGTACTGCTTTCAAAGCTTTATCAAATGCCTGTGAATCATTAATACTTATACTTGTTTGAATATTATTAGAAGGAAAATACTCTCCATTTATAGACAGTATTTTTCCGTTGTAGGTATGAATCAAGTACTGCGCGCCATCAATTTTAAACCCATTTACTTCTTGGTTATACCTATAGTGCTCTTGACCTAGGTTATCACGTATCTTTCTAATTAATTTAAACTCAACGCTTGAAGGAGCATGTAATATTTTCTTGAGCCATATAGAGTGATTTGCTTCATTAATTTGAAGTGGCTTAGTAAACTTAATAAACTTAAGTGTATTATTATTTTCATTAACCCAAACTAGGTCAGTATTTTTCATTTTATCTCCCGGCATCTCCTTTCCGTAAACTTGTGCAAATAGGTTGCTATTTAGGGTAAATAAAAAAGATATTAGTAAAGTAATTTTTGTTTTCATAATTGGATGTTTATATACTCTTTAAAATAGAAAAAAGGGTTGGCAAATTTGCCAACCCTTTGATATGATTAATTATTTAAAATTATCTAGTAACGATAATTCTATTTGTTTTCACAAACTCACCTGCTTCTAATCGGTAGAAATAAACTCCGTTGGAAACTGGGTTCCCAAAGTTGTTATTTCCATCCCATCGAACTTGGTTCGTTCCTGAGTCAAACTCTCTATCTGCTAAGGTTCTTATTACCTTACCTGATAAATCATAAATTACTAAACGTACATCTGTAGTTTGATCTAAATCAAATGTGAAGTTTGTAAACTCCGCAAATGGATTTGGATATACACCTAGTGTTATTGCATCAGCAGATATCCCACTTCCATCTGTTTTCGCAAATGGCATACCCGTTGATATGGTAACTAATGGGTTAGTGCCTACATTCTGACTCACTTGATAATTGGTAGAACTATACACTACTTTAAATGGATATGATTTTGGTAACATCTCCTTAGTTGATGGGGTTGTGCCCGAACCGAACACTTGCCATACTCCATTTCTGTCTTTATAAAATCCAGAACCTGCCAAATCTGTACCTCCATTATTTACTAATCTCAAGGTTACATTGGTAGCCGTGAATACTACATTACTATCTGTATTTGTCTGTTGAGCCTTGGTTATTCTGTTGTTCTCATAATTTACTCTGAAATTATAATAAACAGGTAATAACTCCATTGTAGCAAGAGTGGTATCCACTCCTGTTCCAAATATACTCCAGCCCAAAGTTGGGGTATAGTATTCAAAATTAGCAGCTAAATCACCGCCTATACTACTGTTTAGCTCTGCTGTAACCAGTGATGTTGTGAATACAACATTACTGTCATTTACAAAAAACAAGGATACCGTTTCAATCTTAGAGATTCCTTTGTAATACACTCTAAAATTATAATTCTTTGGTAACAATTCTCCAAATGCTATAGAGGTATCTGTTCCTGTACCAAATGCTTTCCAGCTTCCTGAATAATACTCAAAATGAGCATCCAAATCTGTACCTACACTCGAGTTTAATTCCACTGAAACGCTTCGTAAACTAAATACAACATTACTATCATTTTGAATCTTTTGGTTCTTCGTTATTGTTGTTCCATCATAAAACATCTTAAAATTATAATATGTTGGTAACAACTCCATCGTTGCCAAGGTATCTATGGCTCCTGTGCCAAATACTTGCCATCCTGATGCATAAAATTCAAAATTTGCTGACTTGTTTTCGCCATTCCCACCATTTAATTCTACAGTAACTAATTCTGTCTGGAATTCAACAACTTTAGGTGTCGCAGTAACAAACACCGTCTTTTGGTTCTTGGCTCCTTTCCAGTTAATCCTAAACGATTTGTTTCCAGATGATAAAATCATTCCAGCCTCACCGTTCATATCTGTTAATCCCATAGATGTCCAAACACCACCAATTTTCACCTCTGCCAAGGCTCCTTCTATTGGCGCTCCAACACTTGTTGTAAACCTAACAATGGTTGGCCTTTCTTCTATCGTAACTTCATCTACCACGTTTCTACGTCCCCAATTATTGGTTCCTTCAAACGCAATTTGATATGTTGATGATGCGTTTGGTAAATCAAGTGAAACTTTCGCCCATGAAGCTACATTAGTCGAATCTGACCATAGCTCCACCCAACTAGCTGTATCTGATGTACGATATAATAACCTTGTGAAATTTTGATCTCCTGCCCACACTTCTTGTGCATAAAAGAATGTTAACCTTGGTGTAGTTAAACTTGTCAGATCCAATAAAGGCGATACCCATCTTGTTATTGGTGTTCCTCCTCCAGATGGAGATTGACTAACAAAACCAGCATTTCTTACACCTGCATAAGCCGAAGAAATAGCTCCTCCACCTGCTCCAGTCATAATTGACCAGTCTCCTGTTCCTACTACTGCCTCGTTTGACCAACAACCAA
>JAMOMJ010000207.1 GCA_027067135.1 Cyclobacteriaceae bacterium | reverse complement strand
CCAAAAGTAGCATACTTTTCTGCTAAAGCAAGTGCATTTTTATGTGAACTTTGGAGTGAATCATAATTATGTTTTGCCATCTGTAATTCTCTCAAATTTTTCAGCAAAATGTCTTTGTCAGAATTAAAGTACGAATCTCTAAGAAAAGAGATGCTTTTATCAATATCTTCCTCTAATAGCAGCACATGAAAATATTCTTTATTTAGCTTGTCCGATTCAACTAATTTTATAGATTGACTTAATAAGCTGTCAGCTTTTGCGTAGTTTTTAGACTTTAACAAACTATTAACCATTAGTAAAACAGGGGTATCTAAAACCGGATACTCATCGGATAAGATGGAGGCGGTTTCATAAGCTTTTGTAAAATTATTTTCTTTTAAATAATAGTTGTATAGTTTATTGTTTGCTTCAGGCCAGCTTATTTTACCTAAGTATCTACTATAAGCAATTTTATCAAATTCATTTTTGGGGACAAAATTGATTTCATTAAAAACATCTGTCGTTTTGGTAAATGGCCAGTTTTGTTTTAACCTGGTAATTAGCAAAAATCCATAAATAGAATCTACTTTAGAAATATAGTAGTTATCACAGTCAAAGTTGGTGGCAGGTTCCGGAAATAACCTTGATTTAATAATTGAATTATAATATGCTTTAGCCATTAATTTGTAGCCATTAATGGTAGGGTGTACATGTTCGAGTAACAGCTCGTTTCCTATTATCGCGTTAGGACTGTTGCTTTTAAATTCTTTGTTAATATCAACAATTATCACATTCGAAAATTTGTTCTTCGCCTCTATGATTTGATTGAACTCCTGAGGAGCCCTAAATCTGATAAGGTCTAACTGAGAGGCATTATTAAAATAGGTTTTAGCAGCAGTATAATTATTTAGCAGATAGTAATTTTTACCTATTTGATAGTTTAAATTGGCCGAGGTTGAATCTTTAGCTAAAATCCTAAGATACTTTTCCAATGAATCCTCAAACTTTTTTTTGGCAAACAGTTGATTCGCCTTTTGAAATGCCTGTTTTTGTGAGGCATGCAAAGCCTTTGAGTTAAACGGGGGCAAATCTTTTTGATTGCTCACCAATGTGCCAATAAACAGAGGAATATTTTTTTTCCTGAATTTATTAATTATTTCATCAAGATTATAAGAGTATTGAATTAAAGCATTATTATAAGGTTTTGAATGGAGTTCTATTGCTTTATTACCAACCATTTTGGCCATTAAAGTTGTGCTTTTTTCACTTTCTTTAATACCTGGTCTAAGAGCCTTTTTTATTAACTTAGTTATTCTGAATTTTTTCAAGTAAAGATACAGTCTTACAACAAAGGGAGATAAACCTCCTGATTGACTGGATCCAACCCCGTACCTGCCATAAAACTCATTTTGTCCAGAATATAGAAGAACAAAATCCGGTTCTATTTTTATTGCCTCATCAGTCATTTCTAATACGGTATAGGTATTTATGGAAGTAAGACCAATATTAATAACACTAATTTTTTTACTTGGGAAACGGCATTGTAGTTTTTTTTGAAGAATCTTTGGAAAAGCAATCTCATGCCCATAAGGGAAGCCAACGGTTGTAGAGGCTCCCATAACGATAATTCTAACCTCGTTAGCGAGTTTTTTCTTGCTAATAAAACTAAGTGGTGGCTTAATGCCGGGATTGTCTAAAAATCGTTGACCAATATTTGGGTTAACAATGTAATAAGAGGGGTCTCTTTCATCCGTAACAAATATTTTTTCTGTAGATTCAACATTTACGAGTCTTAAAAAGATTTCAATAATAATAAGAACAATAAACGGAATTAAAATTCCAATAGCAGAAAAAATAATTTTCTTTTTCATATTATTCCCTAATCAAAACCTCTTTCCTATTAGCAGAGAGTATCGAAAATCGCTCCCTGTCTATTACGATTAGTTTACCATTACTCAGGCTCTTAATTTCATCGTATAACCTATTTATTTCTTCCCAATCGTTAGAAATGGTTATTAGATTAGAAACGCCAGATGTTTTATTGTTATACGCCAGCTTGTGTCCCATATATCCAATTACCTTAATAAACGAGGTAGTATTGACTATTTTAAAGGAAGTAAATTTGTTTGGGGCTGAGATAGCAGAAACTTCGTGTATTTCAGACATAATAGTTAGGCCGTTTATGTCTGTTACAGAGGCGAAGCAATACATTTTTATTTCTTCTTGCTCACTTATTTGAAAAGAAGAAAACAGGCCTAAAGCAATTAATATCAGCAATTTCATTGCAGTCAAAGTTTGTTACAGTTTTATATTTAAAATTCTTGCCTAACTGGATAATACATCTACAATTCTTGTTCCGTAAAAATATAAAAAATATCCTTAAATATGCCTGTTTTGAAAAGCGGAGGTTGATAATTATTAGTTCATATTTTAACTTATTAAAATATGAAAAATGCTTCAAAGTCCTTAGTGTTTAACATGCCAGACTTTTTTAAACCTTAGAAAATATTTTCCGTTAAGCAGGTGAACTTCTTATGTTTTTGTTATCCTTGCGCAGTTTAATAGATTTTTGTGAAACCAGTATGTAGTGATACTTATTCAGTTTAGTAATTATTAATTATATGAGACTAATTACAATATCTGCGGTTTTTATTTTGGTGTTAAGTAAACCATCGTTTTGTCAAAATAACAGAATAATTACAGCAAGAGCACAAAGTGTTCAAAACAACTATGCAAATGCTAATGTAGGCGGCATAATATCCGGTAAAATATACAACTTAAAGTACCTCCATGCTATCAACAGTCAATTTTATAATGATAGCTATCCAACAAAAGGAAGTTTGGTGTATGACGGTGTGTTTTTCCCTTCAATAAAAATTCAATATGATTTATTTATTCAAAAAGTAATTGTATTACTTGAAGCAAAAAACAGTAGCAGGTATGTAAGTATAGATACAGACAAAGTAGCTGAATTTTCAATTGGTGAATTTCGGTTTGTACACATTACCAAAGATAGTATTATGGAAAAAGGTTTGCACGAATTAGGCTACTCAGGGGTTAATTCGAAGGTTTTTATTAAAAGAATAAAAGACAGAAGGGATAAAACAGTTGAAGGAAAGAATGTGCTGGCTTTTTCTGATGAGAACACGTATTATGTTACAAATCAATTTGGTACGTTCCATATTACAAATAAAAAAAGCCTATTTAACGCATACCAAAACCCCACTAAAATTAAGGAACTATTGAAGAAGAACAAAATCAAAATTTCGAAAAGGAAATTAGAACAAAGATTAGTAAAAGCCGTTACACTTATTGACTTTAACCAATAACCTGATTATTTAATGAAAAGAACATTATTATTTTTAGTGGTATTTTGCTTTTCTTTTACTCAGGTTATGAGTCAAAAGGGGCAGCTATATTCAGGTAATTATAAGCAAACCCTATTTATAGATTTGGTTACTGACTTGGAGAATTCTTATCATATAAAGTTTTACTTTAATCCAGAATTAGATAGCACCAAAATCGATATTGTTTTTGATAAAGTTGATTTAAACAGTCTATTAAAGAAGCTCTCTGAAAAGACAAATACAATTTTTTTTGTTAAGAATGATAACACCATAATTGGGACAGGGGAGTTTGTAATTATTCCTCAACTAGACGAGGGTCTATTTGGCCGACCCCAGATAGTTAAACCCTCATCCAGTGATGAACGAAGATCGATATTGGAGAACATTAGAGAAAAGGCAATTATTGATAAGGAGGTTTATCTTGAAAACAGGGTTATTGAAATAGGTGAAGCATCCAAGAGGTTTAATGGAGAAACTGCCATAATCTCCGGTTTTGTAAAAGAGGCAAAAACGGGTGAACCACTAGTAGGAGCCACTGTATTTAAGAAAAACCCGTTAGTGGGGATTGCAACAGATCAATTTGGATACTATTCTTTCCTTTTACCTAAAGGAAAGTTTGAAATAGAAGTAAACTCGGTTGGTATGAAATCTACAAAGAGGCAGGTTATACTCTATAGTGACGGTGAACTAAATTTCGAATTGAGAGACGGAATTGTTTCGTTAAAGGAAGTTGTTGTTACGGCAGAAAGGAATAATGTTGACAATTTGCAAACAGGGTTTGCTAGTTTAAATATGAAAAACATCAAGCAGATTCCTTCAGCAATGGGCGAAGCAGATATAATGAAAATAGCACTGACTTTGCCAGGAGTTCAAACAGTAGGCGAGGGTGCCACAGGATTTAATGTAAGAGGAGGAGGAGCAGATCAAAATTTAGTTCTTTTGAATGATGTGCCAGTATATAATACGAATCATTTATTTGGTTTTATTTCTGTTTTTAACCCTGATGTAATTGCTGGAGCTGATTTGTATAAAAGCGGTATTGGTGCCCAGTATGGTGGCAGAATATCTTCAGTATTTGATGTGGCATTAAGAGACGGCAACAAGAAAAAATTTGGCTTTAAAGGAGCCATAAGCCCAATTACCGCTAAACTTATGGTTGAAGGACCGATAAAGAAAGACACAAGCAGCTATATTTTAGGGGTTAGATCTACTTACTCTGATTGGGTTTTCTCAATACTTGAAGACCCAGCATTGCGAAATAGTTCAGCCTCATTTTTTGATGTTGTTGGAAAAGTTAATCATTCAATTAATGATAAAAATGAATTAATATTTTCTGCTTATTATGCTCAGGATAAGTTTAAATTAAATACTGATTCGTTGTATGAGTATGCTAGTGGAAATGCTGCCTTACAATGGAGGCATATATTTTCAAATCGCTTAAATGCCACTTCTTCCATTTCTTATGCAAACTATAATTATAAGCTCTCTACTAGTGAAAAATCATTAGAAGCCTTTGAGCTTGATTATAATATAAATCACTATGCTGTTAAATCTGAATTTAACTATTTAACTAAGAATAACACTAGTATAAAATTTGGTGCTTCTTCTATACTTTACCAGTTGCAACCCGGAGAAAAAAGACCAGTTGGTTCTACATCTCTGGTAACACCAGTAAGTTTGCTAAACGAAAAAGGGATAGAATCTGCTATTTTTGTGGGTAGCGAGTATGATATAAATACCCGATTGAGCATATATGGAGGATTTAGACTTTCTATGTTCAATAGTTTGGGGTCAAGTCAATCGTTTGCTTATGAAACAGATCGGCCGAAGGAGGAACGGTTTATTACTGATACAATACAGTATTCAAACAACGAGCTAATCAAGACTTATGTTGGCCCTGAGTTACGTTTATCGGCACGATATAAACTTCGTGATGATATTTCTGTTAAATTATCCTATGACAGAATGAACCAATATATACATATGCTGTCAAACACAGCCGCTTTTTCTCCTACGGATACTTGGAGGTTAAGTGGGATAGATATTAAACCTCAAATTGGTAATCAATATTCTTTAGGCTTCTATAAAACATTTTTTGGAACCAGCATAGAACTGTCCGTGGAAGGCTATTATAAAACACTTAATAATGTGTTGGAATATAAAGATGGAGCTGAACTATTATTAAACGAAGCATTGGAAACTGACGTGATTAATGCAAGAGGGAAGACCTATGGGGTAGAGTTTTTGTTAAAGAAAAACTCTGGAAAACTTACAGGCTGGTTGAGTTATACCTATGCTCGATCTCTTATTCAGGCGAATGGGGTCTATCCAACGGAACAAATTAATAATGGAGAGTATTACCCTTCAAATTTTGATAAACCCCACACAGTGGTGCTCCTATCAAATTATAAATTTAATAGGAGGGTTAACCTTTCTACCACTTTTAACTATAGTACCGGACGGCCCGCCACATATCCAATATCAAGGTATGGGCTAAAAAACCAATCCATATTACTATATACAAATCGTAACCAGTACAGGATACCCGATTATATTAGGGTGGATCTTGCACTTAATATTGAAGGCAATCATAAAGTGCACAAAAAAATCCACGGTTCTTGGTCTTTGTCTGTTTACAATTTACTGGGCAGATCAAATGCATATTCTGTAATTTTCAGAAACGAAGGAGGACAAATTAATGGCTATAAACTTACTGTGTTTAAATCAGCAATTCCAACAATTACCTATCATTTTAAACTACAATGAAACTCATAACCCTAAATATTGTACTGGTTTTTTTAGTAGCAGTACTAAACAGTTGCTTGGAGCCTTATGAGCCCGAAATACTAGGTGGGAGCAATAATTTTTTAGTAGTAGATGGTGTTATTACTAACAAATCAGGCCCTTATACTATAAAAGTAACCAAGAGCTACGCTGTTAATGGTATAGAGTCCGATGCAATTAAGGTTAAGGGGTTAACTCTAACAATAGAAGAGGAAAATGGCTCTATCGAAACACTGGTTGAAACGGATGATGGCATTTATCAAACCAATATGCTACAAGGGGAAATAGGAGCTAGCTACAGGTTAGTATTTGAATATGAAGGGAATCAATATCAATCTTCGTGGGAGAAAATAAACTCTTCATCTCCTATTGACAGCGTTTATTATAATGTAGAAACTAAACAATCAATCAATATAGGTACTGATATTACAGGGGTACAATTCTACATTGATAGCAAGGGGTCGTCACGAGATGCTGTTTATTACCGTTACGAATGGGACGAGACCTGGGAAATAGGTGTTGCTTACCCCTCTTTCTTCGACTATGTTGGTAACGATCAACTAGTAGTAACAACAAACCCCAGACACACTTGCTGGAAATATAAATCACAATCTGTAATTAATATTGCAACATCTGAGGAGCTGTCAGAGAATGTGGTTTCTGGACATTCATTGGCTTTTATTACAGGCGAAGAAGAGCGATTTATAGAAAAGTATAGTCTGCTTATAAAACAATATGCTCTTAACGAAGATGAGTATCTTTTTTGGAAATCCCTTCAAGAGAGCAATGAACAACTTGGCAGCTTATATGATAAACAACCCTCAAACGTAAAAGGAAATATCCTTAACCTTTCATCTCCAAATCAAATAGTACTTGGTTACTTTTCAGCATCAGGGCTTCAAGAGGAAAGAGTGTTTATTGAAGACTTGGGAGAGTTATCAAAAAAAGTTGAATGTGTAATTCCATTAGATACTTTAACGAAAGCGGATTTAGGTACAACTTATGAGGATATGGTGTTGACACAACTTGCTGGAGGAAAGTTCTTTTACGAGCTTATTGGAGCTCCTACCTCGCTTAATGTTTTTGGAGTTTACCTATCGGATTCTAGATGTTCCGATTGCCAGAGAAAAGGAGGAGAAGTAAGTAAACCTATTTATTGGGATGAATAAATTTACAGAAACTACTTGCCTACTTTGCTTAATTGCACTTACGCTTAGTTTTGGAAATCTAGAAGCTCAAAATGCTGATTATATCAGGGAGGATGTAGTTCTTAATATTGAAGCCAACCATAAAGCGCATAAAAAAATCCGTAGCTCTAGGTCATTATCTGTTTATACCCTGCTTGGCAGATCAAATGCATATTCTGTAATTTTCAAAAACGAAATGAGGGACAAATTAATGGCTATGTACTCTCCATATTTAAATCAGCAATCCCTATCATTTTAAATTGCAATGAAATTCATTATCCGAAATAGCATCCTGATTTTTTTAGTAGCAGTACTAAATAGCTGCTTGGAACCTTATGAGCCCGAAATACTAGATGGAAGTAATAATTTTTTAGTAGTAGATGGTGTAATTACTAACAAGCCAGGCCCCTATACTATAAAAGTGACTAAGAGCTATTCTGTTAATGGTGTAGAGTCCGATGCAATTAAGGTTACCGGATTAACATTAACAATAGAAGAGGAAAATGGCCCTATCGAAACACTGGTTGAAACAGAAGATGGTATTTATCAAACCAATATGCTACAAGGGAAAACAGGAGCTAGCTACAGGATAGTATTTGAATATGAAGGGAATCAATATCAATCTTCGTGGGAGAAAATAAATTCTTCGTCCCCTATTGATAGCGTTTATTATAATGTAGAAACTAAACAAACAATCAATATAGGTACTGATATAACAGGGGTACAATTCTATATTGATAGCAAGGGGTCGTTACAAGATGCTATTCATTATCGGTACGAATGGGAAGAAACATGGGAAATAGGTGTTTTTTATCCTTCCTTTTTCGACTATGTTGGCAATGGACAGTTAATGCCAACAACCGATCCAAGACATACTTGCTGGAGATATCAATCTCAATCTGTAATTAATATTGCAACAACTGAGAGTCTCTCAGAGAATGTGGTTTCTGGGCATTCATTGGCTTTTATTACAGGAGAAGAAGAACGATTTATAAGAAAACACAGCTTACTTATAAAGCAATATGCTTTAAATGAGGAGGAGTATGCATTTTGGAAAGCCTTGCAGGAGTCGAATGAGCAACTTGGTAGTTTATATGATAAACAACCTGCTAATATTAAAGGGAATATTTTTAATCTTTCATCACCTAGCGAGTTAGTTCTAGGGTATTTTTCTGCTTCAGGAGTTCAAGAAAAAAGAATGTTTATTAACGACCTGCAAGACTTGTCAAGAAAAAAATGGTGTTCGATTCCGTTAGACACTTTGTTCCAGCAGGATTTTGGAGCAACATTTGAAACAGTACTTTTTGGGAGACTTAGAGGCGGATATTTCCTTTATGATATTCTTGCAGGCCCAGGCTCAACAACCCCTGAAGGAGCCATACTGTCGGCTTCTTTATGTTCCGATTGTACAAAAAAAGGAGGAGACTTAAATAAACCTATATATTGGGATGATTAAAATTATTAGAAAAACTGCTTGCCTGCTTTGTTTGCTTGCACTTGTATTTAGCTCTGAGAAGCTAAGGGCTCAAAACCCTGTAAATAATCTGGAACAATTAGAGAATTCTTTTGTAAATGGAGTAACAGAACTGTATCAGGAAAAAGTATATATTCATACAGATAGAAATATGTACATTACAGGTGAAACCATTTGGTTAAAGCCCTACTGTGTTGATGCCACTTTTCATACTCTGTCCAACTTCTCTAAGGTTGTAAACGTTGAACTTTTTGATGTAAATGGCAATGTAGTAAAGCAGGAGAGGGTAGAAATAAATAATGGGGTTGGAGAAGGACAATTATTTGTATCGCCAGATATACAAACAGGAACTTATGTACTAAGAGCCTATACTAACTGGATGAAAAATTTTGACTCGGATTTTGCGTTTAGTAAGGAACTCTCTATTATAAATCCTTCGGCTGTGCCTGTTGCAAAGACTGGCACCCAACTAGATAGTACAAATTTTTTCATTAATTTTTTTCCTGAAGGAGGAGATTTAGTGCAAGGGCTTGAAAGTAAAATTGCAGTAAAAGCTAATGATTCCTTCGGAAGAGGTTTGAGCTTAACAGGCGTTGTTTTTGATAATGAAGAAAAGGAAGTTGCAAAATTTACCACTTCTCAAAATGGCTATACATCCTTTCAGCTTACACCAACTAAAGGAAAAACTTACGTGGCTAGAGTAGCATCCAGTACTAAAGTTTATAAATTAAATATACCGGAGGCAAGAAATTCTGGACTTATAATGGCAGTAACAACCGACAAGACAGGCGATTTTAGTATAACGGTTAAGTCCACTCAGGATTTTCTGCAAACCATGTATTTGGTAGTTCACACACGTGGGGTTATTAAAAAATTTGAGCCTCTATATCCAAATGTTGTACAAAAGATTAACCTAGAAAATAACAGCTTGGAAGAGGGGGTTTTCCATATTACTATTTTGGATAGTGGTTTTAAACCTATTGCAGAACGGTTAGTATTTAAGTATCCTAATAATTATTTTTTTGAGGCAAGGCCAGACAAAAAACAATATGGTAAAAGGGAAAAAGTTATTATTACAATTGAAACAAAACAGTTAGGTTCCAGTGCTAACATGTCATTATCTGTTTTTCGCTCCGATTCTTCTTTACAACAATCAGGCAACATCGTTTCCACCCTTTTATTAACTTCTGATTTAAAAGGTAAAATTACTAATGCAGGGGATTACTTTAATGAGCAGAATAAAAATAGAATTAAGCAGATTGACCTATTGCTGTTAACAAATGGGTGGAGGAGGTTTGATTGGGAACAGGTTGCAAATCAAGCAGAACCAGCTCTTAATTTTCCGGCCGAAATGTATGCTCCTATCATATCTGGGCAATTGACTAAGAATACCAATAATTCATTCCCCCAATCAGTACAAATTAGTTTTATGGGTAAAGCCTCGTTTTTAAATTCGGTAGAGGTTAATTCTGATGGTAACTTTCATTTAGAAGCTCCCTTTAGAATTAAAAATGAAAACGTTATTTTATTTGTTAATAAAGATACCTTAACTAAGAACCAAATTACATTGTTCTCCCCATTTGATTACAAGTATAATATCCCACAAAAAGCTTATCCTACTATTAATTCAGAATTAAAGAATTATGCGGAGGCTCTAAATGCTAATATTCAAATTTCTCAAACGTATAGAACGTTTAATTATATTAACGGGATAACTGTTAAAAACCAAAATATCACCTCTGCTTTTTATGGACAACCGGATTATGTATATGCTTTGGATGACTATACCAGATTTGAAACTGTTGAGGATCTTTTTATTGAATATGTAAGATTTGCTTACATTAAACGAAAGAATAAAACGAAAGGGTTTTATATTTTGAGAGAGACTGGAGGCCAAGCAGAAGCCTTGGTAACGATTGACGGTGTTCCCATTTTTGATTCGGAGTTTGTTTTAGGCTTTGATCCATTAAAAGTAGAAAAATTGAGCATGGTAAATAATTCCTATTTTGTAGGAGACATTGGGTATAATGGCCTTATAAATTTTTCTACTTATAATGGAGATTTTGCCAAGCGAGACTTGCCAGAGAGCTTAATAGAACTTGCATACAATGCCATTCAAAGTCCGAGAAAATTCTATAACCCTGATTATGAGGTTAATAGTGATCTTTTAAAAAGAATTCCGGATTACAGAAATACACTTTACTGGAAACCTAATATTTCTATTAACAATGATAATCTACAGTTAGAGTTCTATACATCTGATGATCCGGGATTATACCAAATTCAACTGGAAGGCTTAACTAGCGATGGTATCCCTTTTTCAAAGACAGAGTACTTTAATGTTTTGGAAAAACATTGAACCGATTAATGTTCAACTTGTATTTACTGGAGATATAACTTAATATTACGACAATTTGAGAGGAACGACAACCACGACTCTTAACTAAATTATATATCATTATTGCCTATGAGTGCCTAAATTTACTTTTATATTGATGACGCGATTTTTACTACTTACCAGTCTAATACTAATAGCCCAATTGGCTTACAGCCAATCTGATTTTAAAGAAGGGTTTATCATCACACACCAAGGCGATACAATTAAGGGATTAATTGATTATAGAGAGAGTAATTATAATTATAAAAAGTGCAGTTTTAAATCCCCTGCTAACGGAGAAACCATATACCTCCCAGATGAAATTAAAGGGTATAGGTTTCTAAACGACAAATATTTTATTTCGAAGCAGATTAAAATTGATGAAAATAATTACGAGAGAGCATTTTTGGAAGTTCTTGTGCAAGGTAAAATTACCCTTTACAAGTACTCTAATAAATTTTATGCCGAAAAGGATGACTCTGTTTTTTATGAACTAAGCAACACCATAAAAGAGCAGATAATCAATGGAAAAAAATACTTAAAAGCAGATAATAGATATAAAGGAGTATTAACCGTACTTTTTTCTGATTGCAGTAGTTCAAGTTCTAACTTACAAAATCTTAAGTTCATTGAAAAAGCATTAATAAAATCAGTTAAAACTTATAATAAATGCAAAAACTCAATATCAACCTCATTCATTGAAAAAAAGCCTTGGTTCCGTCTTAATATGGGTGCTGCGATAGGGCTAAACCTTTCTAAATTAAGCATTGACCCACGCTCCTCCGCTTTCTTGCCTACTTAGAGCCTGTCTATAAATGGTTAACAAATTATGTATCAGTAAGTTGTGTTGAATATTCAGAATTTATCTTATTTTAGTAAGAAAAGAATCCTATGAAGATATTCAATGAACTGATACTAAAGTTTG
>JAMOMJ010000206.1 GCA_027067135.1 Cyclobacteriaceae bacterium | reverse complement strand
ACTAAATAATTGACTTTCAAGAGGGCAAAATGAAACAACGAATCGCTAACAATGTGTAAGAAAAAATGCCGTTATCCAGTCGCCTAAGTTTTTGAAAAGGCAGCAGGTTATCCCACAATTTTTGCTTGGAGTTACCTGAAACAGCAGGCGTAAGCCAATTACGCATAACCTGAAAAACGGAATCTGCTTATTTGGTGATTTGGGTAAAGATAGTCCACAAAAATTGCTACCTTCATCACTTTAATGCAAGGTAAGGCACTTTTCTTACACTTAGCGTTCTCTGCAAGCCCAAAACCGAAAATGCGGAGAATAAAACCACTAATCACCGCAAATAATAGTGAGAATATTTTTAGATGCGGAGAATAAACTATATATTTGTCGCACATAAAGCGGAGAATAATGTTTAAGCCCTACATACATCAAAAAGAAAATTGGCCAAATTTTGAATGGGATGATAAATCATTAATTGATTTATTAAGTGAAGTAAGAAACTTGCAAGGAAAACTTGTAGGAAAAATGGAAGCATTAGGATTTAATTTAAGAAATGAAGCCGTACTTGAAACCTTGACTCTTGACGTAATAAAATCTACAGAAATTGAAGGCGAAATATTAGATGCAGAACAGGTTCGTTCCTCATTAGCAAAAAGGTTGGGAATACAAATTGAAAATTCTGTTTATTCCGAAAGAAATGTAGATGGAGTAGTTGATATGCTAATTGATGCAACACAGAAATTTAATAATGAATTATCAAAAGAAAGACTATTCGATTGGCACTTTTCATTATTCCCAACTGGAAGAAGTGGTATGTATAAAATAAAGGTTGGAAATTGGAGAAGCGACACAACTGGGCCAATGCAAGTTGTATCAGGAGCAATGGGAAAAGAAAAAGTACATTTTGAAGCACCAAATTCTGAATTGATAGAAAAGGAAATAGAATTATTCTTGAATTGGATAAATTCAAACGAAAAAATTGAACCTGTAATTAAAGCAGGAATAGCACATCTTTGGTTTATAACAATTCACCCTTTTGAAGATGGTAATGGAAGAATTTCAAGAGCAATAACAGATATGCTTTTAGCAAGGGCAGACGGAATTCCACAGAGATATTACAGTATGTCTTCACAAATAAGGTTAGAACGAAAAGCGTATTATGAAATATTAGAGAAAACACAACAAAGTAGTTTAAATGTTACTACTTGGTTAGTTTGGTTTTTAAATTGCCTATTGAATTCTATAAAATTATCTGAGACTATTCTAAATAAAGTCTTATATAAGCACAAATTTTGGAATGCATACGCAACGGAAATACAAAACAAAAGACAAAAAAGAATGCTTAATAAACTATTGGATGGTTTCACTGGAAAATTAACAACATCAAAATGGGCAAAAATCAACAAATGTTCGCAAGATACAGCACTACGTGATATTCAATATTTAATAGAAAAGGGAATAATGCAAAAAGAAAATGCTGGTGGAAGAAGTACAAATTATGAATTAGTAGAAATAGAATATCGAGTAGGTAAAGGGGAATCTCACCCCTAAACCTCTCACACCTGCCTGGCCGGCCAGGCAGGGAACCGTACGTGACAGTCTCACATCATACGGCTCCTCAAGACCTAGAATTTGTGTGTATCCCACAAATCCTGCTGCAATTAATCAAATCATCCTCCGAAAAGTTGTAAGAATTAATCACTTAATAGTCTTGCTAACCCCTTCGCTACGTCTATGTTTCCATAAACATCTCTTAGATACTTTTCGCTACTACGAGTTAGTCTGCCACTCCTATCGTGTATTGGTACTCTTAGGCTTGCTCATTCGAGGTTATGCCCGTCTCCCTTAACACCACAATAGAAGTTTCTCCTGTTCCGTGTTTGAGCCGTAAGTAAAGCTCCTGCCCTCTTTATGCCGATTGCCGTACAGACAATAAGTGAGTTACGCTCTCTGTACTCTATCTCGCAAGACCGCTGTATCCATTGATTTTGACAATACTAAAGTTGTTCTTGGTTTACCCTGAGCGTAGGCGAAGGGACACCTCTACGAGGGTTCATTCTCATCTCATTCAGCTTCTTTACTCCCACCATAGCTAAACTCTGCAAGCTTCACAGCTGACAGGCTAACCTTTGGCCTAGTCGCTCAGCACCAACCCGTGAAAGGTAAGCACCACTAGGCGGTTTGACCAATATGCTCATACATCTTAGCCGAAAGACCATAACTCCGAAGATGCGGCTTCAAAGTCATTCTTTCATCTCAAACACAGTTCTGTTACTTGTTTTCAAAGAACTAATTCTTATCTTGTATCCCCAAGTAACGCAGGACACACAGCCAGCAGAGAACAATGTATAAAAATAATAGCGGGTTTAGTGCTGAACTCAAAGTAAAGATCTTTATATAAAGTTTAGTTACAAATAGAAAATAAGTGTCTTGAAATCCGCTACTATTCTTATACTAAGCGTTATCGTTAATAATGTCCCGTCCTAAATAACGGCTACACAAAATGTAGCAAATATGTATAAAAATGACAATGTAACAAGACGTTACTCAGAGAGTTTTAAACTCCAAATTTTATCG
>JAMOMJ010000205.1 GCA_027067135.1 Cyclobacteriaceae bacterium | reverse complement strand
GGGTTTTATGGGCAACTCCCTATTTTTTCCAATACGAAATACCCGGCCAGTTATCGGTTCTAAACGGTGCTGCCGGCAGCCCTTCTTTGCTATAAAGGTTAACATCTTCCGGGTTGTTGGCCCAGGCATATCGAACCGCCACCGGTTTTGCTACCTTGTTGCAGGTTAATACAACCGTATTTTTACCTTCGATACGGGCTTTTGCCCAATAAAATTTCCTGTCCTTCCCTGCCACAGCAAACCCATTTACATAACCGTATTGGTTTTTAACCATAAGCCCTGAGCCGGTTTCTTTAAACCTGATTCTAATTTTATTTTCGGTAATTTCCATAGAGTCGTACATGGGGCTTGAATAAACAATTTGTTGGTTATAGGCTATTTTTAATGCGGATAAAGCTAAACGTTTACCCACATCTTGTTTGTTTTTGGGGTGCACATCATCCGCTTCACCTATGTCAATGGTTACCGCCATGCCTGTATTAGGCAATCGGTCGAGTGCCATAGTTTGTGCTTCGCGTAGTTCTGCCCAGTTAGCATCTTCCGGTTGGCTGGCAGGGGGCATAAAGTTGGCCAGTTGTACAAACAAAAACGGGAAATTCCCTTGTCCCCATTTTTTCCTCCAGGAGTCAATCATAGCAGGGAACAAACTGCGGTATTGGCGGGCACGAAGTTCATTTGATTCTCCTTGATACCAGGTTACACCACGGATTCCGTACGGAATAATGGGGGCTATCATACCATTATAAAGTGCCGAAGGGCTATTAAAATATACAGATTCTTCCTTTGTCTGTTTGCCTTCTTTACTATCTTTTAAATAATTAGCATACGCCTTTCTTAACCATTCTACTTCATTGGTATAGGCCAGCCAATCATCAAGAATAGGTTTTAATTGTGGGTCATTAGCCAAGGTGTCATGTGGTGTCCAAGCTTCTGCCACAGTTCCACCCCAAGAAGCATTTATTATACCTACTGGAACACCTAGTTCTTGGTATATTTTGCGAATAAAATAGTACCCTGTAGCTGTAAACCTTCCAACATTGGTTGAGTCGCATTCCTCCCATGTATTTAGCCAATTGTTTTCGTTTCTTATGTAAGAATTAACATCATCCAATGGTTCTGCGGCTCGTGCTTTATTAACTTGAAAATGCCGGATTTGCGGAAAATTGGCAGTTGCTATTTCTTCTTCGGCATTAGTGGTTTTGGACACTTTCATAGCCATATTAGATTGCCCGGAACAAACCCAAACTTCGCCTACAAGTACATTGTTGATAACAATTTTGTTTTTGCCCGAAATTATAAGCTGAAACGGGCCTCCGCTTTTTAACGGACCAATAGATAATGTCCACTTCCCATCATCGCCTGTTTTAGTTTTTGCACTATGCTTACCAAGCTTTACCACCACTTTTTCTCCCGGATTTGCCCACCCCCATACAGGTACTTTCATTTCACGCTGAAGTATCATATTATCGCTAAAAATTGCCGGAAGCCTTACATCTGCATAAACAATACCTGTGCAGATAAAAAGGAATATAAATAGAACGCTTGTTTTTTTCATAATTTAATAATAAGGGCACCTCTATTAATTCATTTCTTTCAAAAAACAAAAAAATAATGATTTGTAAGACATAATTTTTTTGAATAGCCAAAGCTATTGAAAAAAATTATAACGAAGTCAAATCGTTGTTTATCTTTGTTCCCGTAGGGTTTTCATAGTGTTTCTCATGCTTCCTATAATTTTCTTGTATTATCCCGATAGTACCTCGAAAATTATTTTTCGCCTGCAAAACACTATGAAAATTTTGATGCGAATCAATTAATAGAGATGCCCATAAGTCGATTATTTTATGTAGTTATAAAGACCACCTTTTGCCTCCGGTTGCTTCTTCTACAGAAATACATCCTAATTGTACTCCAGGAATAGGGTCGTAGGCCAAAACATGCTCACCCACTTGTTCGCTTGTTGTATAACCCCATATTGCCTTAGCCCTTAAATCGTTAAGAGCTGCTAAAACCAAGGCATCATGTTCATTTTTCTCAAAAGTTTCCTCCTCCTTTTTAGTAGCTCTTAGGTACTTAGTTAACAAACTATCATAATCGTTGGTTTTTAAACTATTAACCTCTTTGTCAGGAAAGCCCAGCTCTTTCATAATAGCCCCAATTCTTTCTTTAAAAATGGTTTGCTTTTCTATATCCAACACTTTGTCTGCCATTAAATCAATAAATTCTGCCACATTTACGTTCAGTGCTCCAGGAGTTGCTTCTGTGTTAGGCAATATCAGATCAGTTAATTTTTTAATCACCTCACCTTCATTTACAGATAAGAACTTTGGAACCCACTTGGCTTCTTCGGTTTTGCAACTTTGCAATAAGCTAAAAATAGTTGGTGCAGCAAGCACATTCCCAATGGAAAGACCTACCCCTTTTAATGCATTTCTTCTGTTCATAGCTATTAGGATTTTATTTTTTTTAACTCATTAGCTGCATGATTGGCAGCTCTTGCAGTTAATGCCATATATGTAAGCGATGGGTTTTGGCAGGCAGAGGATGTCATACAAGCCCCATCGGTAACATATACATTAGGAACTGTATGAATTTGGTTGTTGCCATTTACGACAGAAGTTTTTGGGTCTCTGCCCATGCGTGCTGTACCCATTTCATGAATCCCTATACCTGGCGAACCTGGTATATTATATGTTTTAACATCTTTAAACCCAGCTTTTTCAAGCATTTCCTTTGCTTGTTGCATCATGTCTTCCCTCATTTTTAATTCATTCTCCTTCCATTCCACATCAAACGTTACCGTTGGAAGCCCCCACTCATCCAGCTTATTATAGTCAAGGGTTATTTTATTGTCGTGGTAAGGTAAACACTCTCCAAAGCCTCCTAAATGCATTCTCCAACCCGGAGGCTCCAGCATTTTTTCTTTAAATTCAGCTCCATACCCATACTCTGCAATAAGGCCGGAAACATCTCCCCTGCTGGCTCCACCCTGGTAGCCATAGCCCCTTAAAAATTCTTGTTTGGTTTCTTTATCTCCTAAATTTCTAAACCTCGGAAGGTATATCCCATTGGGTCTTCTGCCTTTATAATATTTGTCTTTATAGCCATCTGTTTTTCCAGAGGCTCCTGCTCTCATGTGGTGATCCATAATATTATGCCCCAGTTCCCCACTATCATTGCCTAACCCATTAGGAAACCGCTTGGATTTAGATTGCATTAAAATAGAAGCTGACGCAATAGTAGAAGCACAGCAAAAAATAATTTTTGCATTAAAAACAAAAGTTTCTTTCGTTTCGGCATCAATTACTTTAACTCCGGTAGCCCGTTTTAATGTATCGTCATATATAATTTCATGTGCAATTGAGTGGGGTCTTAGGGTCATGTTTCCAGTACGTTCTGCTGCTGGCAACGTAGAAGCATTACTACTAAAATAGCCTCCAAAAGGGCATCCCCTCGAACACCTGCGCCTGAACTGACACTTATTTCTACCTTCATAATTTTTGCCACTAGTTATATGAGCCGTTCTTCCAATAATCAGTTTCCTGTCTTTGTAATTTTTGGACAAACTTTCTTTCATATACCTTTCAACGCAGTTCATCTCCATAGGAGGCTCAAACACACCATCCGGTAATTGCGGTAACCCTTCTTTTTCTCCGCTAACACCAATATAATCTTCCACATGGCTGTACCAAGGGGCAATATCTTTATATCTTATAGGCCAGTCAACAGCTATGCCCTCTTTTTTATTGGCCTCAAAATCCAGATCGCTTAACCGGTAACTTTGCCTTGCCCAGGTAATAGAACGCCCTCCTACATGGTATCCTCTTATCCAGTCAAAACTTTTGGTTTCGTTATAAGGGTGCTTTAAGTCATTCACAAACCAAGCTCTTTCTGTTTCTTTGCTAGGGTAGCCTGCTCTATTTTGCTTTAGTTGCTTTTTTTTATCTTCCAAAGATGTTTGTCCCCTTAGTTCAAAATCCCAGGCATCTTTGTACATGTAAGGGTAATCTTTGATATGCTCTATCATGCGTCCTCGTTCTAACACTAGTGTTTTTAGTCCGTTTTCACAAAGTTCTTTTGCTGCCCAGCCGCCTGAAATACCAGTACCTATTACGATCGCATCATACTCCTTTTGTATTTTCATTAATAAAGGTTTTTATACTTTTCTTTTTATTTACTCGCAAAATACCTGTTTAGTAATTTATTCTTGTTCAAAATTTTTCAGTGAAATTATCTATACAAATCGCTATGCCTAAATAAGAAAAGATACTTATCTGTTCCTGCCTGTTTTATGTAAAAAAACATAATATAAATTATATGAAAGGCTTATTATTGTTTTCTTAAAAGGGCTTATTATTGTTTAAATTCTTTCAATGCATTTTTTTAACTAAAATTAGTTGAAACCATAGTTGGCGTATAAAGTAAGCAAAAAATGAGCACTCTTTATTATTTCCCCCCCTTGCTTTTGTATAGCTTTAGCGAAAAAACAGTTTTGTACTTTATTTGTTTTAAAAGATGCTTAAATATATTATAAAATGCTGGTTTGCACTCCATTTGGTTTATAGTGTTTCCGGTTATGCACAGGTTACAAATCCAGATTTGTTTAATTCCCGGTGGAAAGCATCCTGGGTAGAGGTTCCTAATGAACCGCCCAAAGAGTATGGAGTGTATCTTTTTAGAAAACAAGTAGTATTGGAGCGCAAGCCGGATTCATTTATAATACATATATCTGCTGATAACCGGTATAAACTTTATGTAAACCAAAAACTTGTTTCCCTTGGACCTTCCCGAAGCGATATATATTATTGGAAATATGAAACGGTGGATATTGCCCCTTACCTGAAACTGGGAGAAAACATTATAGGGGCTGTTGTCTGGAATGGCGGAGCGCTGCGACCTGAAGCTCAAATATCTCTTCGAACAGGATTAATCATTCAGGGCAATACAGCAGCGCAAGAGGGTATTAACACAGATGACTCGTGGAAATGTATCAGAAATAAAGCGTATAGCCCTTTAAATGGGATAGGTTACCGTACGTATTATGTTGCAGGCCCCGGAGAAGTGGTGGACATGAATTACTACCCTATGCATTGGCTTGACCCGGGCTTTGACGACACGCACTGGCTAAAAGCAGCACCCATAGCTAATGGAATACCCAAAGGAGTTATTTGGGGAGCTAAATGGTGGATGCTGGTGCCTTCAAAACTTCCTCCAATGGAATTAACAGTGCAGCGGTTAGCTAAACTTAGAAAGGCTGAAGGAATTAAAATAACACCGTCTTTTCCTAAAACAAGTTCAAAAATTACCATTCCTCCTAAAACAAAGGTTACGTTATTACTCGATCAGGGCTACCTTACCAATGCCTACTTTTCGTTAACTTTTAGTAATGGAAAAAATGCCAGTATAGGTATTGGTTATGCCGAATCTCTTTTTAAAGAAAAACCTGGCACAAACTATTACTCTGTAGTAAAAGAAAATAGAAATACTGTAGAAGGATATTATTTTGCAGGACGAAGAGACAGCATCGTTTCCAATGGCTCAGTTAACCAAAAATTTACAACATTAGACTGGAGAACATACAGGTATGTGCAAATATCCATTACCACTGGGGAACACCCTTTAATTATAGAAGATGTTTACGGAACATTTACCGGATACCCGTTTAAGTACAATGCCAAATTTATAACGGCTAACAAAGAGATAGATAAAATTTTGGAGATTGGATGGCGTACAGCCCGGCTATGTGCCTTTGAAACCTACATGGATTGCCCATACTACGAGCAGTTACAATACATTGGGGATACACGCATCCAGGCACTGGTGTCGTTTTATAATAGTGGAGACGACCGCCTGGTGCGAAATGCGCTTGAGCAAATAGACCATTCGCGAATAGCAGAAGGGATAACACTAAGCAGACATCCATCCTATACTCCGCAGCAGATTTCGACCTTCTCTTTATGGTATATAGGAATGCTGCACGACTATTGGATGTACCGACCCGATGTTGCTTTTGTAAAGAATAAATTAATGGGAGTAAGAGGTGTTTTGGATTTTTTTAGCCAATATCAGGAGCATGACGGCTCTTTAAAACATGTTCCTTATTGGTTATTTACAGATTGGGTGAATGAAAACGAGGCTTGGGTGTCAGGAGTGGGGCCTGTTGGCAAAAATGGCTCTTCATCCATACTTGATTTACAATTACTGTGGGCGTATCAGTTAGCATCAGAAATGGAAAGGCAGATGGGAATTGGGTATTATGCGGATTTATATGAAGAAAAATCGCATCAATTGGAAAACACCATTCGGAGAAAATATTGGGATAGCTCCAAAGGCCTTTTTGCAGATACTCAGGAAAAAAAACTGTTTTCGCAACATGCCAATTCGCTGGCAATTCTTGCAAGAGTTGTAAAAGATAGTACAGCAATTATTGTGGCGCAAAATATGCTTTCCAATAAAAATTTGGCACCTGCATCCATTTATTTTAAATTTTACGTACACATGGCATTGGTTAAGGCCGGCTTGGGAAATGACTACCTCAAGTGGCTTGGTAAATGGAGGGAAAATATGCGTATGGGGTTAACCACCTGGGCAGAAAATTCCAATATTTCAACATCCCGATCGGATTGTCATGCCTGGGGCTCCAGTCCTAATATTGAATTTTTTAGAACTGTATTAGGGGTAGATTCAGCTGCACCAGGGTTTAGTGTAGTAAAGGTTAAACCGCATTTAGGCGATTTAAAAAAAGCTTATGGAGAAATCCCTCATCCTAATGGAACGTTAACCGTTGCCTATGAATTGAAAAATAATAAATGGAGAGTTACTATTACTCTGCCCAAAAATACTGAAGGATACCTTATTTGGAAAGGGGAGCGAATTAACCTTACTGCAGGAATAAATAAGAATATTTTCCCTTCATTTAACTAAATTTTTACAACTCATATTATTAAATCAATGCGGGTAGCACTTGTTGCCATCTTACTAATGTTTAAATTCTTTCAGTGAATAAAAATAAACAAGTGTAAAAATAAAACAGGTTATTTTCACATCTCATAATGGAACAAGGTAAATTAAAATTGTATGAACCGTATTAAATTTTCACTTGTTATAGGTGTTTTTTTGCCTATAGCTTTGTTTAGTTGTACCAATACACAAGATAAAAAAAGAGAAGAAGAAGCTTCGTTAATTGTTGAAGAAAAAGCCCCTTTTTTCAAAATATCCTTAGCGCAATGGTCGTTGCACAGAGCATTTGGAAATGGAGAATTAAACCCGTTAGACTTTGCTATGGAAGCAAATAAACTGGGCTTTAAGGGCATAGAGTATGTAAGTTTTTTATACCAGCCTTATTTAACTATTGGTGATAATCCGCAAGTGGCTATGCAAACCCTGCTGGATACCTTAAAAGCCAAAAGCGAAACCTATGGGGTGAAAAATGTACTTATTATGGTTGATCGCGAAGGCAACCTTGCAACATCTGATGAAAACGAGAGGAACCAAAGTGTTGAAAATCATAAAAAATGGATTGATGCCGCAGCTTTTTTAGGGTGTCACTCTATTCGGGTAAACCTAAATGGAACCACAGAGGTTAACGAATGGGTTTCAAACTCTATTGAGGCCTTAAAAAAACTTTCAACTTATGGGCAATCAAAAAACATTAATGTAATTGTAGAAAACCATGGAGGTCTGTCGTCTAATGCAAAAATACTAAATAAAGTTATTTCAGGCGTGGGAATGGACAACTGTGGCACATTGCCTGATTTTGGCAATTTTTGTATAAAGCGAAAAGAAGAAACACAGGGGAGAGGAGACTGTATAGAGGAGTATGATAAATATAAAGGAACCGAAGAGCTAATGGAATTTGCTAAAGCAGTAAGTGCTAAATCCAATGTTTTTGATGAAAACGGAAATGAGTCTAATATAAATTATGAAAAAATGTTGCAAATTGTAAAAGATGCAGGCTACACCGGATACATTGGGGTTGAGTACGAAGGCAGTAATTTAAGTGAGATAGAAGGCATAAAAGCAACCAGAAAACTGTTACTTAAAGCGGCTAAACAACTTAAATAATACCTTAAATATTAATAAATTGCTATACAATTGAAACAATGAATAATAAAGCAAATACTTACGCATTAAGCAGAACATACCTTTATATGTTAACTATTTTAACACTGAGCTTGCTATTGGCTTGTGAAAACGATAATTCTTTGCTTGGCACATTAACAATTACCGAACCTGCCGGCATTGCACGTAATCTTGAATATGTGGAGATGGAAATTTTAACAAACCAACTCCCATCGCAGGGTAAAGCACTTTTTCTTAAAGGTGAAAATGGAGAACGAATAAGGGGGCAAATCTTACAAAGTAAAAAAGAACCTTCTGGATATATAATTAATTGTTTGTTTCCAATTAGTATTCAGGCACAGCAAAAGCTTAAATACGATATTATACTGGCACAAAATGAGGTAATTTCAACAGACTTAAAAGCAGAGGGGGAAGGGTTGGAGCTGGTTATAGAAAACAACCATTATGTAGCCAACCTTACTTCTGAACTGGCAACTGCAAAGAATGGAATTGGGGCAGGACAACTCGCTTCACTTACGTTAAAATTCTTTAATAATAAGGTACTAAAAAGAGCTGGAATTAACATGCATTGGACACCAAGCTTTCAAAAAGGAGGCTTAGAGTACAAAACCATGGCAAATTTGCGCAAATACGACTCTTTGTTTATTGATAAAGGCTCCTACCAAATTACTACCTATCGTTCGGGTAAAGTAGATGGGTACGAAGAAATTCAACTCGAAGGACAATATTGGTTCTATGCAGGTTTGCCTTACTTTATATTTTCTTCGGGCATGACAATGACTAACGATGTGGTTCTAAACCTGCTGCGTAACGATGAAATGACCATGGACAGCCTTTTTACCCACGCTATGTTTCCATTGGCAAATGGAGAAATAAAAACGGTTTCGCTATACGATGCCCCGCCTTTAAGCAGCCATCATTCAATTAAGGAACTTATAAAAACCCCGATTGATGCCAATGCCAATTGGTTCTGCTTTTATAATGATAGCTTAAAATATGGCTTTGGCAGTATTCGCCTTGAGTACGATTACACTAACTCAGAAGGAGGTCAGTCGCCTATGTTAAACCCCGAAACCAGAATTTCGTACGGCAGGGCAGGAGGCAGGTACTGGGACAGAAGGTTTGTATTCTTAAAAGAAGATAGTTTAACAATACCCAAAGGAAGCAGATATGCTG
>JAMOMJ010000204.1 GCA_027067135.1 Cyclobacteriaceae bacterium | reverse complement strand
TATACGCTTGCCGATACAGGTCAAAGAACCAAAGTCGTCGAACGTGATGGCACAGAAACAAACTACAGCTATGATAATCTCTACCGTTTAACGGGTGTAACAATCAGCAATCACCCTGTTTTTGTGGATAGAACGGTTAGTTTTGTTTACGACAAGGTGGGCAATAAAACCCAGCAGACGGTTGATGGCACAAGCGTTAATTATAGCTATGATGATAATGACCGCCCCACCAATCAAGGCAGTATTGTTTATACCTATGATGATAACGGCAATACCTTAAGCAAAACCAATAACGTGGTGCAAACGCTTTATCAATACAACGATAAAGATAAAATGATCGAGGCGATCACCTCAGAGAATGGCACGGCAACCGATACCGTCAGCTATCAATACGATATTGACGGCATCCGAAACCAAAAGAGCGATGATGGTGTAATCACCCATTATCTGGTTGATAAAAACCGCCCTTATGCACAGGTGCTAAAAGAAACCGATAGCACCAATCAGATTATCACCAGCTATCTCTATGGCGATGATTTAATTAAACAGACAAAAGCCTCAAATGATAGTTATTATCTGTATGACGCGCAGGGTTCAGTAAGGGCATTAAGCGATGCTAGTGGAAGCATCACCGATACGTTTGATTACAGTGCCTACGGTATCATTATCGACCGAACAGGCGCAACCGATAATAGCTATTTGTATGCGGGTGAGCAGTTTGATGAAAACTTTGGGCAGTATTATTTAAGGGCTAGGTATTATGACCCTATGCGTGGGTTTACGCAGATGGATAGTTGGATGGGGAGTGCCTCTAATCCTATTACGCTAAACAAGTATATTTATGCTGGTTCTGATCCTGTGATGAATATTGATCCCACTGGTAATAATTTTTCATTAGGGGGTGTAGGCGCATCCCTTAATATTACAGGGGTTTTGGCTACGGCTTCAATTGGCGCATACTCAATAGGACAAAGTTTTTCTGGAACTACCCCTACCTCCTCGGATATAGGGTTTTCGGTACTATTACAAATGGTTGGACCTAACTCTCCATTGTGGAATATGGCGTTTAGTGACCGCAGTGAAAAAGATGCTGTACTTCGAATTCAGGATGAACTTAAAAGCACAGTAGAAAGCTTGAGACAGAGAGACTCTAATTCTAGTATTTCAGTTCCTATGCCACCAAAAAAGAAGGGATGGTATACCTGTATTGCAAGAGCTCAGGATTTGGGAAGATCTGTTGGAAGTAGTCCAGTATTTGGCTGGGGCTGGGGTTTAAGTAGAGCTTTTCAACCTGCAAAGAACCAAGCTGTTCAAATGGCTAATTTATCAATAGGGGCAATTGACACGCATCATGCTCAATGGAGATGCCTTGATCCTAAGGGCAATATTTTAAGACCATGATCTGGAGTTTATATGAATCAAGATGAAATATGTAAGGCAAATGAATTATTTGATGAGGGCTTAGTTTCTGAGCTTTACGAATTTATAAGGCCGTTTCTAAAGATAAATGACCCCTATGCACTTTATTTCTCTTCTTGCTTTAGTTTGGTTGAATGGAATGAGTCTGGAGAAGATTTTGATCGAAGAAATTTAGATTTACTTACAAAAGCCGCAGCAGCTGATGTGGCTCCAGCAATGTATCTATTGTCATCTTCATATTTTACCGGAGATACGGTTAAAATGGATGTGCAGGTAGGTAAGAGCTATCTTGATAGAGCGTTAGAACTAGGTTATGAACCTGCTAAGCTGGCTGTAGGAATTAATTATTACTATGGGTCTAATGGGTACCCTAAGGATATTGAAAAAGCGCTAGAGTTAGTTTTAGATGCTGAAAAAAATAAAGTTGATGGTGCGGCTTCAACCCTTGATCATATTCAAAAAAATTGATAGGTTTTGTAAATGATTGAAGCGTATAAACAGCTATTACAAGTATTTAATTCTCGTGAGCGTCCAGACCACTTTACTGATTATGGACACTGTGAAGAATGTGCAGAACATGATACTACCTTACGGTTAAGAAACAACGATACTATTTCTTTTAACGAGGTAGGTTAGATAAGGAACGCCATCTAACAATACTCGAATAAAAACAACCATTTAAAAAAGCAGATTCAAAGTAAAATAAAGCCAAATAATTTGATTTTTGGAAGTAAAAATCTCTAAAAGATAAGCCACCCCCCCTATTTTTCGATGTTTTGTAACTTGAAAAAGCCTAAATCAACTTACAAAACAGCGAAAAAGAGGGGGGGTGGATATAAAAAACACCAAGAATCAGCCTCTATATTTAAAAAGGGGCGGTGCCGTTAATTATCTGGTAAATTAAAAGCAATCTTATGCAAAATACCTTCGGTTCTCTTTTATTTCTATTGCTGATTGTTTCGGTAAACCATGCTTCTGCTACTTTCGGTAATCAAACCCAAGCAAAAAACAGCCAAGGTACGCAGGGCTTTGTTTATGATGCTCAAAACCGACTGATAAAAGAGACGCAAACAAACGGCTTTATCGCTGAATATGCGTATGATAAAAACGGCAATCGTATTACGGTTAAAACAACGGTTGATGCTGTGGTTGATACGGCG
>JAMOMJ010000203.1 GCA_027067135.1 Cyclobacteriaceae bacterium | reverse complement strand
CGATTCTCGGCTTGCTTAATAACCAGCGAATTGCCATTATCAAGCACCGGATCCGATACTACCATATTTCTACGAACAGGCAAACAGTGCATAAAAGCTCCTCCATTGGTCAGGTTCATTTTCTCCTCGGTAATAGTCCAGCCAGTATCCTGGCATAAAATTTTGCCGTACTCATTATACGAAGACCAATTTTTTGCATATATAAAATCAGCTCCCTTAAACGCTTTGTTCTGGTCGTGCTCAATGGCTAGTCCATTGCTAAACTCTGGTGCTAATTCATATCCTTTGGGATGAGTAACAACCAGTTCAACAGGTGCTTGTTGCATCCACTGCACAAATGAGTTTGCTACTGCTTGAGGAAGTGCTTTAGGATGCGGAGCCCAGGTTAACACCACTTTTGGTTTGTTCACCGTTTTTTGTTCTTCAATGGTCATCCAATCAGTAAGCGATTGTAGCGGATGCAGGGTGGCACTTTCCAGTGAAATAATGGGCACCATTGCATTGGCAACAAAGGTGTTGAGAATCCTTTCGCTGTAATCCTCTGCACTATCTGCCAAACCAGAAAAAGTACGAATGCCGATAATATCGCAATACTGAGAAATGACCGCAGCAGCTTCTTTAATATGCTCGGCAGACTCCCCGTTCATAATCACATTATCTTCAAATTCCAGTTGCCAGCCTTCAGTACTCATATTCATTACCATAACTTCCATCCCTAAATTTTGAGCTGCTTTTTGTGTACTTAATCGGGTACGAAGGCTCGCATTAAAAAAAAGCAAGCCAAGCGTTTTATTTTTACCTAATTGCTGATACCCAAAGGGATTAGCCTTTAAATCAAGTGCTTGTTGCACCAAACTCTCGGGGTTTTCTACATCCTTAATTGATAGAAACTGCTTCATGTTGATTTATTTTTACTAATACCTTTATAAGAGATTTTAAGAAATATACTGCTTGCTCTTTGCTCAATGAGAGTGGCGGAAGAATGCGCAAAGTATTAGGGTTAGAAGCAACTCCGGTAAAAATATGGTGCTCTTCTAATAATATTTTTCGCATTTCTTTAATGGGGTATTGAAATTCAATACCAATCATTAACCCACGACCACGAACTTCAACACTTTTTAATTTTTGAAGTTCGTCTATTAGAAAATCGCCTACTTCCATAGCATTTTCCATCAACTTTTCCGATTCTAACACATTAAGTACTGCCAAGCCGGCAGCACAACCCAAGTGAGTACCACCAAAAGTGGTGCCCAGCATTCCAAAATAAGGCTCAATTTTAGGGCTTATTAGAACCCCTCCAATGGGAAAACCATTGCCCATTCCCTTAGCTACCGTAATTAAATCGGGGGTAACACCTGCATATTGGTGTGCAAAAAACTTACCTGTTCTCCCATAACCCGATTGTATTTCATCTGCAATAAACATGGCTCCGTAAGTCTTGCATAATTTTTCAATTGATTTCATAAAAGCAGTAGTTGGCTCATAAATCCCGGAAATTCCTTGAATTCCTTCAATAATAACGGCTGCCACATCATTAGTAGCCAGAGCTTTTTCCAACCCATCTACATCTTCCATCTCAATAAAAATGGTGTTGTGAACAGTATTTACAGGAGCACTTAATTTAGGGTTATCGGTTACGCCCAATGCCAAAGATGTGCGGCCATGAAAGCCTTTGGTAATAGAAATTATTTTCTGCCTTCCGGTTTGAAAGGAGGCCAATTTAATTGCATTTTCAACAGCCTCAGCTCCAGAATTAACCATAAATAACTGATAGTCTTCATAGCCCGAAAGTTCGCCAAGCTTTTTAGCCATGGCAACTTGTACCGGGTTTTGAACCGAATTGGAATAAAAGCCCATGGTGGAGGCTTGTTGCGAAATTGCCTGACAATATTCTGGTTGGCCATGGCCAATGGAAATTACGGCATGGCCTCCGTATAAATCGAGGTAGCGGTTGCCATTATCGTCCCATACGTAGCAACCGAGCGCTTTTACCGGGGTAATGGATTGTAGTGGATATACGTTAAAAGGTTTCATAGTTTTATTTTTTCGTCATTCTGAGCGATGTGCAACGAACGAAGAATCTCTATTATGAATGAGACTCTTCGGGCAAAACCCTCAGAGTGACATGCTATCTATATTTCATTAATTTTTTTAAATGAAGTAACCAGCCCCTGGATTAGCGCAGAGCTTAACCCTTGATGCTCCATTTCATTTAAACCTGAAATGGTACAACCCTTGGGTGTAGTTACTTTATCAATTTCAGACTCCGGGTGGTTACTTCCATTTTGTAAAAGTGAAGCTGCCCCCAAACAAGTTTGAACGGCTATTTTTTGAGCTTCGGGAGCATCAAAGCCTAATTGAACACCCCCTTGTGTGGTCGCTCTTACTAATCGTAGCCAAAAGGCAATGCCACTGGCACCCATTACCGTGGCAGCTTGCATTAGCTCATCTTCAATTACAATTGTTTTGCCAAGCACGGCAAAAATGGATTTTACCAGCTCTGTTTTTTCTTTAGTGGCATTGGTGCTAATGCACGTCATAGATTGTTGCACGGCCAATGCCGTATTGGGCATGGCTCTTACAAC
>JAMOMJ010000202.1 GCA_027067135.1 Cyclobacteriaceae bacterium | reverse complement strand
AAAGTTTAAGAATATGCTTTGACTGAATTAAATTCCAAACGCCAAAAGCCGCCATAAATTGAGTACCATTTAAAAGAGCTAGTCCTTCTTTGGCTTGCAATTCAATTGGGTTCCAACCCATTTTTTCGTTCAGCTCTTTACCAGAAATAAGGTTACCATTATAATTTACTTCACCTTCACCAATTAATGGCAAGCACACATGTGCTAAAGGAGCAAGGTCGCCAGAGGCACCTAATGAACCAAATTCATACACAACTGGAAGTACATCGTTATTATAAAAATCGATTAGTCGTTGTACTGTATTTACTTGCACACCAGAGTGCCCATAACTTAACGATTGTACTTTTAGAAGTAAAATGAGTTTAACAATATATGTTGGAATGGGTTCGCCAGCTCCACAGGCATGCGATTTAATAATGTTGGATTGAAGTTTTCCAAGTTCATTTTTAGAAATACTTTCTTTATACAATGAACCAAAACCAGTATTGATACCATATATAGGTTCGTCAGAAGTCTTAATCTTATCATCTAAATAAGTACGGCAATGCTGGATCTTTTCAGTGGCTTCTTTCGATAATGAAAGTTTTGTACTAGAAGCAATGATTGTTTCAACCTGATCGATGGTTAATGGGGCAGTGGATATCTGATGCTCGTTCATTTACTTCGTTAGTTTGTTAATAAGCATCTCAATTTCGATAGATTCTTGAGTGCCCTCTACCATATCTTTAAGAGTAACCGTATTTGTTTCAACTTCATTAGAGCCTATAAGTACAACAAATGGTATGTTCAGGTTATTGGCATAAGTCATTTGCTTTTTTAGTTTGGCAGAAGTTGGGTAAAGCTCCGATGAAATACCTGCTTCACGCAGTTTAGCAAGTTGTTTTATTGCAAAGGCTTCTTCCTCTTCCCCAAAGTTGGTAATTAGCACTTGGGTAGTTGTAGCCACTTCTTTCGGGAATAGATTACGAGCCTCCATTACATCATAGATTCTATCAATACCCAGTGAAAACCCAACACCTGAAACATCGGGCAGGCCAAACATACCGGTAAGGTTATTATAACGACCACCACCAGAGATGCTGCCCATGCTGCCATCCAGTATTTTAATTTCGAAAATAGCTCCTGTATAATAAGAGAGGCCTCTTGCCAATGCAGGATCAAACTCAACAGTAGCTAAGTTGCCACTCATTGATTCAACATAATTCATAATCTGCTTTATTTCAGAAAGGCCTTCAATTACCTCTTCATTATTTGCTAGCGTAGATTCTAGCGTTTTAATTTTATCCTGATTAGAACCTTCTAACTCTAAAATAGGTGAGAGGTTTTTCAACTGAGTTTCTTTATATCCTAACTTTTCAAGCTCTTTAAAAACCCCTTCTTTACCAATTTTATCTAGCTTGTCAATGGCCACACATAAAGCACCCTCTTCTCCCTTATGCTCTAAGTACTCTGCTAAACCAGATAAAATTTTACGACTATTTATTATAATTTGATATCCCTCTATGCCCAAATTCTGTAAAATCTCATTCATCATCATAATAATTTCTGCTTCGCAGATAAGAGATTTTGTGCCCACTACATCGGCATCGCACTGCACAAACTCTCGGTACCTACCTTTTTGAGGTCGATCGGCACGCCAAACGGGTTGCATTTGGTAGCGCCTAAAAGGGAAGGAGATTTCGTGGCGGTTCATTACCACGTATCGGGCAAAAGGGACAGTTAAATCGTAGCGTAAGCCTTTCTCTGAAATTTGAGGAGTGAGTTTTTGCGATGGGGTGGTAGCAATGTCGGTTTTAACTTTGGATACATAATCACCTGAATTAAGCACCTTAAAAATAAGCTGGTCGCCTTCATCGCCATACTTGCCAGTAAGCACCGAAAGGTTTTCCATGGTTGGGGTTTCTAACGGAAGAAAGCCAAATTTCTCGAATGTAGCACGAATAATGCTTATTAAATAATTACGCTTACTTACCACTTTAGGGCCAAAATCTCGGGTTCCTTTAGGTATGGAAGGCTTTTGATTACTCATTATAGGTTACTTAAAATTGAGTGCAAAGCTACAAATTGTAGGCGTTGAAAAATAAAGATATTTAAGCAATTTTGGAATCAATGATGTAAGGATGGTTTTCTTATTATCATTGTAATTGTGGAATTGAATTCCGTATTTGCAATGTAAATTTCTATAGAGGTAAGCATATAGCTACATACAACATGTTTGATATGCTTCAATTAGAGATAGATAATAAAAAAACAATGCCTTCTAAAGCTTGTTATACAGTTAATGAATACAAATTTGCAAAAATTAACCACAGAGTTCACAGAGCTACAACCACAGAGATTTCAAAACTTTGTGTCCTTTGCGCCTTCTCAGTGATCTTTGTGGTTAAATATGTATATAAGTGCTTACCTCTAAATTTCTAAATTGATTTACTAAAAGTTCCATCAAGCATTTCAATTGATAAGGGGGTGTCTTGAATTAACAAATTGATATACAGATAAATAGTTGCATATTGCGATTATAATTAATGGCTATGAATAGATACAAAAAAGCTGGAACTTCCTCCTTATTTTCAGAAGATTTTCGAC
>JAMOMJ010000201.1 GCA_027067135.1 Cyclobacteriaceae bacterium | reverse complement strand
AGTCAGTGGTTTAAAGTTAAGAAGTAGAAAAATATGCAGTTTTATGCAAGGTGATTGCTTTGCCTTGACAAGCTGGAGGCGTCTATATATGTCCTAATTATTGTGAATATTGTGAAAATTTCTCTATTTGTAATAAATATTTTAAATGGCTATACTTTTTCATATTCTATGATAGAATCAGTTTATTAATACAACTAATAAGCAGGGACGCATTATGCATGTAATCAAAATATTATTACTATCATTGTTAGTCAGCTCCTTCCCCTCTCATGCTACAACCTTATTATATAAATCTTTCAATGATTTGGTTTTAGAGTCAGATGGAATTTTTGTGGGTACTGTCAAGGATATTAAGTCTATAAAATCCAAAAATAATGAACTTTACACGTTTGTTACCATTAATAATTTAAATGTTCTTGACGGTAAATATGAAAAGAAGCATATAACTTTAAGACTTCAAGGAGGCTTCATCGAGGGGGAAGGAGAGTATATTCACGGGAGTCCACGATTTAATATTGGTGAGACAGTTATAGTATTTATGGAAGGAAATGGTAAAAATATTGTTCCCATCGTTGGGTGGGGTCAAGGGTTGTTTGTAATAAAAAGGGATGAAAAAGGTAATTCGATAATAAAGGATAGTCAAAATAATTCTATTTATAGTATTTCAGATGGATATATTGATAAAGAAGTGTAGTGGCATAGTAAAAGTGGACACCCTTTTATAAGTGATATTATCACTTCATAACAAAATAGGTGACACAATTGAAAAAGAAAACCAGACCCACATACACGCCAGAATTCAGACTTGAATCAGCCAATCTAGTTATTGAGCATGATTATTCCATTCGTGAAGCAAGTGAAGCGATGAATGTATCCAAAGGAAGCATTGAAAGCTGGGTAGCACGTTTGCGAAAAGAATCGAAAGGCATTATTGGCAAAGGTACGCCCTTAAGCCCCGAACAGCGTGAAATACGTGATCTTAAAAAACAAATCAAACGCAAAGAGCTGGAGAATCAGATATTAAAAAAGGCTACAGCTCTCTTGATGTCGGACTCTCTGGAAAATTTGAGATGATAAAACGACTTCGAGGGAGCTTTACTCTCAACCTTATTTTTCATGTTTTTCAAGTGCATAGCAGTAGCTACTATGACTGGTATAACAGGCCTAAATTACCTTCACTCAAAAAAGCAAAAGAGCTATCAGCCGTTAAAGCGATACACGAAGAAAGCAATGGCTCTGCGGGTGCGCGGACAATCTCAACCATCGCCTTACAGCGTGGATTATTCATCAGTCGCTATCGTGCAGCTAGAATGATGAAAGCATTAGGCTTATCCAGCTCTCAACCGCCCAAGCATAATTACAAACCTGCTAACCAGCCTCATCTTGCGATACCTAACACGCTTGCACGTGAGTTTGATGTAAAACAACCGAACAAAGTATGGTGCGGTGATGTTACGTACATTTGGGCGGGTAGTCGCTGGGCTTATCTGGCTATTGTGATAGATTTATTCTCTCGTAAACCCATAGGCTGGGCGTTGTCATATTCACCTGATAGCGCACTAACAGGCAAAGCCTTAAGCATGGCATTTGAAGCGAGGGGCAAGCCCAAAGGCGTGATGTATCATTCAGATCAAGGCTGTCACTATACCAGCCGATCATTCAGGCAATTATTGTGGCGCTATCAAATAAGGCAAAGCATGAGTCGCCGAGGTAATTGCTGGGATAATGCCCCCATGGAGCGTTTCTTTAGAAGCTTAAAGACGGAATGGGTTCCGCGTTTAGGTTATGTCTCATTGGTTGAAGCAAAAGGACATATCCTTAGTTATCTTACTGGGTACTATGCTTCGGTGAGGCCACATCAACATAATAAAGGATTATCTCCAAATGCTAGAGAACTAAAATATCAAATGACTTAGATTTTACTGTCCGGTTTTACTTGACCACTACAAAGTACGTAACAAACCCGATGTAAGAATTATTAGTAAGTCGCAAAGTAGGGTGTATAGCAATTCATATAAGTCAAGCGATGGCATTAATGACACCCAAAATATTCTAATAGAAAAAAACACTATCAAGAAAGAAAAAAAAGTAATGTCTGAAAATATTTTCATTGCTAAAATAAGAAATATAATACGAATAAATAAAAAGAAACAAAAAACTATTAATACGGTTAGTCTTTTAAAGATGAGTAAAGGTACTGCCGATGTAGCTGATGCCAAAAATCCACAAAAAAATGTGCAGTTGACTCCAGATACCCAAGAAATAGATATGATTAAACTTCCACAAAAGCCTAAATTAATACCCACAAACAAAAGCACTCAAAGATAATTAGGAAATATTATGAAATTTATTAAACTTGTATTAATTACTATTACATTATTGCCCTCAATTGTTTTTGCATACTCCTATAAAACATGTGGTGGTAACACGCAAAAGTGGAATAGCGGTAGGGCTAATATGTATATAAGTACGACCTCTTTTCCCGCTGGGTCTAGTTGGGATTCTCGTTTGCAAGGCGCTATGTGGCATTGGAATAATATTAAGGGTTCTTCTTTTAATTACTATGTGGGGAGGGATACAGATGGGTCACATCGCTCTGG
>JAMOMJ010000200.1 GCA_027067135.1 Cyclobacteriaceae bacterium | reverse complement strand
AAATGTTTCTCGTAGAAAAAAAGATTGTTTTCTAAAAATACTGCAACAAAGTTAAACCCAGTTAACGAACATAAAATACCACTTATTATTTTATAACCACCACTTACTAGTTCGGTCTAAAATACAGCTAATTAGCATCCTAATTTTACGGTATAATTATTAAAAATATATCGTTATGAAATGAGCCATAACAAATCTTGATACCAACCGAGATGATTAATGGTGAATTCCATCTGACCGATAAAAACAGTAAAATATAAACAGATGAAACCAATTAAAAAAACAGAAAGTTATGTATTGTTATTTTTAGCAATAGTATTTTTATTTATGTCTTGTGATAAGGACGATGCTAATAATTCACCAGTAGTATTTCCTCCAGATTATATTGTGCTTAAAGGATTGTATGATGCCAATTCAGGAAATGCCCTGGGATGGGATTTTGACGACACCTCGATGAAAAGCTGGGTGGGTGTAACCACTACAGGAGCACGAGTAACCCAACTAGACCTCACCAATAAGGGAATTACTACCCTAACTACAAAATTAGGTGACCTATCAGAACTGACCTTATTTAAAGCAGATGATAATGACATCAGCACATTGCCGAACGAATTAGGAAAATGGGACAAATTAAGCTTGTTTTCTATTAAAAACAATGCTGTAAGCATAATTCCTCCCGATATTGGAAAACTCAGCAATCTTACAGAGCTTCATATAAAAAACAATAAAATAAGCGAATTGCCTTTAGAAATCGAAACATTGAATAATCTTTTGATTTTTGATGTTAGCTACAATGACCTATTCTTTTTGCCTCAACAGATCCGTAAAATGATCAAGCTGGAAAAACTGGATGTCAGCAATAATAAATTGACGGCCATTTCCTATACCATCGGCCAATTACAAGCTATAAGGGAAATCAACCTAGAAAGTAATAAACTTACAATAGTACCCATAGAAATGGGCAATCTAACCACGCTTGAGAAACTGAGCCTCACTGAGAACGAGTTAACCGTGATACCCCAACAAGTCTGTGATCTCGAAACCAACAATGGTACTCAGATTAGCAAAGACCCAACTGTTACCTGCGGATATATTTTTCCAGATTATATCGCACTTCATGCATTGTATCACGCAAACCCTAATAATACCTTAGGGTGGAATCTAAGTGACACTACCATGGATTCTTGGGGAGGGCTGATTGTGGATCAAGGTACAGTTACAAGTATGGATATCTCTGGAAAGCAAGTTTCAAATATTACTTCAGATATTGGGTCATTAACAGGGTTGAGGCACCTGAATCTCGGAGAAAACAACATCACAAGTTTACCTGCTGAAATTGGCTTATTGACCGTTTTAGATGAGCTTTATCTCGATAATAACCGCTTGAGTTCCCTACCTGAAGAAATAAAGGAATTGGGGATTCTCTTAGTACTGAATCTTCAACATAACAATTTTTTAGAATTTCCCATGATATTGACCAAATTCTCATTGATAAACTCCCTCAACCTAGGGAATAACACCATTTCAGAATTGCCGATAACTTTGACAGATGTTACCATTAGCGGACTTTTATTACCCAATAATATGGTGACCAAAGTTCCTGTGGAATATGGTACTATGGTAAATTTGACGCTTCTGGATCTTCAGGGCAATAGTATTACTGAAATTCCAGAAGAGGTTTGTGCCTTAAAGGATAAAGACCCCCCTACGGTAATTTTATTGGATGATAATACGCTCTGCGAAGACGGCATTGTAGCAGCCTTGAGCGAATACGAGGTCCTTAAAGAATTATACGAGACCAACACCAACAATTCATTGAACTGGGGAAGCTCCTTAGACGATGTTACTATGGCAGCTTGGGAGGGTGTTACCATTTCTGGAGGACATGTAACAGAATTGAATATTGAGTATAAAAAAATTGATGCATTACCAAGGTCGTTTGGGCAACTCCCCATGCTACATACGCTTAAATTAAATAGCAATAACCTGAATATCCTTCCCAATGAATTTTTTGATCTCATTAATTTGATTCATTTGGATCTTCGATCGAATTTTTTGGTTCAACTACAAGAAGATTTGGGTAATTTAATAAATCTCGAATACTTGAGTTTAGGCTACAATTCATTTACAAGCTTACCTGACGGTATTGGCAATCTTACCAACTTAAAGCAACTTTTTATAGATGGTGGTGCTTTTATAGGAAAACCTGTGTTGTTAGACTTACCCGATACTATCGGAAACTTGCAAAGCCTTACCCATTTAAATATATTCGGTCATGATTTTACATCGCTTCCCGATAGCTTTAAAAACTTGAGTAACTTATTGTATTGCGATTTATCGAACAATAAAATAAGTAGTCTGCCCAATGACCTAAACAGATTATCAAATCTGGAGCTTTTATCGTTGGGTGAAAACGAGTTAGTCTCACTTCCTGAAAGTATAGGTACTCTAACTGCCCTTAAAGCACTTTGGTTGGGAAATAATAAGATTTTGACCTTGCCCAATACGATTGGTGATCTTTTGAATCTTACAGATTTACAGCTATACCGTAACCAAATAGATAGACTGCCATCTTCTATAGGAAGCTTACAGCACCTAGAGCAG
>JAMOMJ010000199.1 GCA_027067135.1 Cyclobacteriaceae bacterium | reverse complement strand
CTGATGGATCAAAAAAATCAACGAAAGCTGACTCTAGTGGAAACTACTCAATTACCAGCCCCACATTACAGCCCAGTGGAAACATTGAGATCACAAGTAAAGATGCTGATGGTAATACCTCTGAGCTTACCACAGTAGCTAATATTGCAAGCTATGACACAATCAAAGCTAACTATTTGGCTACGGGAATAATGCCAAAACTTACTTTTACTCCATCATTGGGAATTAATACAGAAGCTCCACAAGGTGGTGCAGACACGGCTGGTATGCCAATGCCGTTTGTGGATATTTTTAGAACAGCGCGCCCCTTTAAAGAGCTATCTCCTTCAGGAACACAATTTGATGCAAACGGATGGCCTACGCAGTTTGCATCAGGTTTTAACTATGCGAAAACAAAATTATTACAAGGCTCTTTAGATGAATCAATCCCCGAGGGTGTGTATACCATCCTTTTTGATGGAACGGGTACATTAGAATTTAGTGGTGCAGTTTCAAACATAATAAAAACGGTAGGCGAAAATAAATACACCATTGACTTAGATCTAAATGACTTTAATGGTGAAGATGAAGGTGCGGCTTCTGAGACCAATGCTATTAATATGAATATCAAAGATATTTCCTCAGGTGATGGGAATTACATGAAAAATATTCGCATAATCATGCCTGGAGGAACCTGTGCAGGAAACCCTTTTATTCGCATTACTGAAAATGATACCTGTCCAAATGGTACAGCATACGAATCATTTGAAGAGCGATTACTAGCCGATAGAAATGCCATAATTTTTAATCCTGATTACCTAATGTTTTTAAGAAACTTTAAAGTCATTCGCATGATGAATCTAATGGAATCTAGCCTTAAAAAACTTTGTTACAGCGCTGATGCTTGTCCTGCAGGTGTTGGCACATGGAACCTCCGTGCAAAACTAGAAGATGCGGTTTGGGGAGGTAATGACGGGCGTACAGCTGATGAAGATCATAAAGGCGTACCTGTTGAAGTAATGGTTGCGCTTGCTAATACACTACAACGCGATATTTGGGTGAATATGCCTCATATCGCCAATGATGACTACGTCAAAAACTATGCAAAGATGGTTTATGAGAGCCTTGATGATTCATTAAATGTTTATGTTGAGTACTCTAATGAAATCTGGAATAACGGTTTTGCAGGGCACGCTTATGCAATATCTGAAGGACTAAAACTTGGATTAGGCACTGTGCCCGATGAGTTTGTGGGAAGTGTAAGCCGTGACGGTAGTTATTTCGCAAGACTACGTTTTTATAGTCAACGCGCTGTAGAAATATTTGACTTATGGGAAGCAGAATTTGGATCAAGCACTACGCGTCTTACACGCGTATTAGGCTCATTCATTGGCGACAAAGTGCTAACAGAGCAAATGCTTAAAAATGTAGGCTCAAGCAAAATAGATGCCGTTGCAATAGCCCCCTACTTCTTTGGTTGCCCCTATGAAGATATTTGTATCGACGCACCAAAAACTTTATTAGAAGCCACAACCGTAGATGATATTTTTGATATCTTAGATCAATCAGGTGTTGTGGATGTTAAATCGATAGAAGGAACCATAGATGCTGTAAAAAACCAGTTAACAATCACCAAACAATACAATATTAATTTAGTAAGTTATGAAGGTGGGCAACATTTAGTAACAGGTGTTTTAGGAAATAAAGCCACACTCAGTGATCAAATACGATTAAGAAAGTTATTCAACGAAGCTAATCGTGATCCCCGTATGAAAGATCGTTATATCACTTTCTTAAATTCATGGAAGGACTTGTCTGATGAAGGTACGACACTGTTTACCCTATACACTTTGCCCCAATCATATTATCGCTATGGTAACTTTGGTATTAAAGAGCATCTTAATAAACCCCGAGATGAATCACCTAAATTTGATGGTGTAATGAGCTTTCAAGAAAGTGTGGGAAACTGTTGGTGGGATAAATCTGGTTGTACACCTTAATTAACCCTTAAATTAAATCAATTAAATAATATTTTTATTCTTGCCTCCCTATTTACCGATTTTTTATACGATAACTTCTAGTTTTTCAGCATACAAAACATCGAAAAGTGGGGAAGGTGATGGCTAAGAAAAATCAAGTCGAGGTAGGTAGCTCAGCTCGGATTATTTTAGAACTCGGTTCGTTTGTAATCGAATTTTAGATGTGCTATAAAGTTTTTTGCTGTAAATTCAAACACTATAGCAAACATCATACACTGGGGAAGATAATATGATTAATAAAAAACTACTGCTGTCAATTCTGACAGGACTTACACTCTATACAGCAAATGCTAACGCTGAACTTTTTTTTAGTCAGGATGGCAATGGCAATGGATTATTTGAAATAAATGTAACCACTGGTGTTGCGACACTAGTTGGAACAGGTATCAGCGGAGTTACAAGCAATACCGTAGGCCTTGCTCCCTCAAGTAATCCTGCTGTCCTTTTTGGTTCTACATGGACAAATCTTACTGCAATTCAAACAGATGGAAGTGCAGCTCCTGTCATTGCCCCTAGCGGAAACGAAGGCCTTGCTTACTGTTCTGGAAATAACACTCTTTATGGAAATCTCAATAGTAATTTTTATA
>JAMOMJ010000198.1 GCA_027067135.1 Cyclobacteriaceae bacterium | reverse complement strand
AATTCTTCAGCTGCTTTATCTCCTGCATCGTCACGGTCATAGGCAATAAGTACACGCTTAATATTGTGCCCTTTGAACGATTCAAGAAGTTCACGCGTGAACCCGCCTGTTCCGTAACTGGTGGTGACATTCTTAAATCCGTTGGCATAAAAGGTTAAGGCATCGATTAAGGATTCACAAAGAATAATTTCTTCATTGCCAGCCAGCGAACGCTGGTTGAATACGCCAAGGTGTTGCCCGGGTAAGTAAAGATGTTTGGGTGTGCCTTTTGTTAGGTTGGTTCTAATCTTACGGCCGTAAGCCTCAACCACATTATTATTCTCATCAATGATAGGGATAACGATTGAGCCATTAAAGTGTTCATGGCCGCTTGCTCGTAATATCCCAACAGCTTGTAATTGGGTGCGGATTTGTTTGCCCTCTTTGCGGTTTTTTAGTGGCAAACGTAATCCCAAGGTTCTATTGGCAAAGCCAAGTTTAAAGGTATCGATTAATTCAACATTATCTAAACCTCTTTTTTTAAGATAGGCCAGAGCTTCAGGGGTTTGTTTTAAGGCTTCATGATAGTAGTCAATCACTTGATTTAAGATGGTTTGGTTATTGGCATTAGCAGTTAATGGACAAGCTAGCTTTGGGGTGGTGCTTTTTTTGACAGAGTTGGCATCTAAACTCATGCCAGCATCACTCATTAATACTTCACACGCATGGCGGAATGATAGACCTTGGGTTTTCATCACCCAATCAATGACCGTTCCTGATTCTCCACAGCCGAAGCAGTTAAAGAGGTTTTTGGTGTTGCTTATTTTTAGGCTTGGGGTGGCATCATCGTGGAATGGGCAGTTCATTTTGTGGTCTTTGCCATCTTTGTGGATTTTGTAACCTTGATTCTCGATTAAGCGGACTAAGGATATATCAGTTTTTAACTGGTTTAGTTGTGAATCTGTAAATCTAGGCATTTTATTTAATTCCTCAAAAAACTTGTCAAGTGACATTAATGTGACTACAATATAACATTGATATTACTTTTGTCAATTAATTTATAAACAGGAGGATATAATCATGGATAAACAAATAATGATGTTTATCAAAATGAGCTTTCCACAAAGAATTTTAGAACTAAGAAAAAAATATAAATATACGCAACAACAAGTAGCCGATATGATTTTACTTAATGTTGCACAAATTAAACGTTATGAGGCTGGAACTTCACAACCTTCTATTGAGGCAATTAAAAGAATTGCTAAGGTATTTAATGTAACGGCCGATTGGTTGATTTTTGAAGATGGCGAAAGAAATTTACCTGAGAATGTAAGATTAAAATTTGAAGCCGTGAGCAAAATGTCTGAGGTTAATCAATTGGCTATTCAGGCTATTATTGATGGTATGATATTAAAACAAGCATCAGATCAACTAGGTGCTAGGCAATAGCTATATCCTATGTGAGCTATATTAGTTACCTAAATACTACAAAGCCGTTAACGATTTAACGGCTTGAAAATGGTGGGTTTTAACTAAAAGGGTACTGACCCCTATAATTTTTGTTTACTTTTTTAAGACAGTATCTGACCCCTATAGTTCTACTTGACCCCTGCTCTTCAGCCGCACACCCCAATAATTATTAATAACACTTATATTTTAATCCAGCCCCACCTTGGTTCATTGGTCTTGTGTCGAAATCATATATAGCCTTAATATTATCTATATAATAATTACCATCCTTATAGTTTAATACTCCATTAACTTCAACAAGTGATTCACCTGCATTACATTTTTTATAATCTAGATATACTTTTTTATTAAAATTTTTATACAAGATAATCCCCCCTAGATCGCCTAGTATTGACTTTACATGTAATGGATCCTTAACAAAATCAACCGAAGAATAGAGTGTATGATTATTTTTATTTAAATATCCATAAATATTAATTACTTTACCATTTTCTAGAATTACTTCTTTAGATAATGCTATTTTAGTGAATAAATTTTCATCACTCATTTGATGATTTAGAGCATTAATATATGGACTCTGTGTATTATTGTCATTTGTACCACATGCTAGTAATGTCAAAAATAAAAACAGCAATATTAAATTATTAGTTTTATTTAGCATTTGAGCTCTCCTGTTTGGGCATCCACATAAATCTATTATTAAAATATGCATCATATAAAATAACAGGGACTTTAGCTTGATTTGAGTAGCTCTGCATTTTATTTGAATAAACAGATATATCTCTAAATCCATTTGGGTGTCTATAAACTAACAAACTTAGTTTATTACCTTCTGTTGTAATTGACTGACTACAAGAAACAAAACACCAACCAACTGTTGGAGAGTTATCCATAACTCCACTATCATAAACTCCATTAGTTGCATCAGAAAATTGATATCCTTCATCTATTAAGAATACACCAATTCCTTTCACATTATTCATTCCAGCTGAACCATTAAATTTATCAATTCCTTGAGCTGTAGAAAGAGAATTAAATGCAACTCTTAATGCATTCTTTTCTTTTTGACTAAGGTTTTTATAAAATTTATCATAACTTTTACTTGTATCATAAATTTCTTTCTGATTTTTGTTTAATGAGGTAATCGTCTCATTAAACGCCACCCTAAAAGCGGC
>JAMOMJ010000197.1 GCA_027067135.1 Cyclobacteriaceae bacterium | reverse complement strand
CTAAGGCTTTATGGACTTCTATCGCACATCCAATTATTTTAGTTGCAATATCATTCTCTGACATCATTTGTGCTTTAGTGTTCTCTGTGTCCTCTGTGGTTAAAAGTTAAGGGAATTTCGGAAACTTATCAAAATCAGGTTCTCTTTTTTCAAGGAATGCGTTTTTCCCTTCTTTGGCTTCTTCTGATAAGTAGTATAAAAGAGTTGCATTTCCTGCTAACTCCTGAATACCTGCTTGCCCGTCCAGTTCGGCATTAAACGAGCTTTTAAGCATTCTCAATGCCAATGGGCTTCGTTTTATCATTTTACGAGACCAAGCCACATATTCTTTTTCCAGTTGATCTAATGGTACAACTTTATTGACCAAGCCCATATCTAATGCTTCAGTAGCATCGTATTGGTCGCATAAAAACCATATTTCACGTGCTTTTTTTTGGCCTACACTGCGAGCCAGGTAAGAGGCTCCAAATCCACCGTCAAAACTACCCACCTTAGGGCCTGTTTGCCCAAAACGTGCATTTTCGGCAGCTATGGTTAAGTCGCAAACTACATGTAACACGTGGCCACCGCCAATGGCCCATCCGGCAACGGCTGCAATAACCGGTTTAGGTATTGAGCGAATTTGCTTTTGTAAATCGAGTACGTTTAATCTGGGTATAGTATCTTTTCCTACATAGCCTCCGTGGCCACGCACACTTTGGTCGCCACCACTGCAAAAAGCTTTGCCTCCTACACCGGTAAAAACAATAACCCGTATATCTTCGCTGTCTCTACAGTAATTCATAGCATCAATCATTTCGCTTACGGTGAGTGGCGTAAATGCATTATGTACTTGCGGGCGGTTAATGCTTATTCTTGCAATTCCTTCAAATAATTCAAAAAGAATTTCTTTGTATTCTTTTATACTTTTCCAAGAGTAGGTTGATTCCATAATTGTTTAGCTTGTTTTTTAAATTTTTTGAATACTTGTGTGTTTACATCTATATATGATTCTATTTCAAGAATCTTGGGGTGGCCATCTTGCACCCAAAATTTATTTAGGCCGTTTGATAATCCATCAATGGAAGCACAATGATAATAGGTAAGGCCAAATTCTTCGGCCAAATTCTTCGCTTTTAAATCTTGTTTGGCAATAAAGAACTCCTCTTTTTCAGGCAATTTACTGGGGCCTTCTATTAAGTCAAATATGCCTCCTCCGTGATTATTGAGCACAATAATTCGTAAATTATTTGGGATATGATGGTGCCAAAAGGCATTTCTATCATAAAAAAACGCCATATCGCCTGTAATAAGCAAGGTGGTTTTTTTAGCCTTTAAAGCTGAACCTAATGCTGTACTTGTGCTGCCATCTATACCACTGGTGCCACGGTTGCAAAATAGTTCGATTTGCCTGTATGAGTGGCTTAAGCCAATAATGTTGGCATAGCGTACTGTCATACTATTTGCCAAATGAACATCGCAACTCATTGGTAAATTAGAGAGAATGGTATTAATGGTAGTGAATTCATTAAAGACTTCATTTACATGAAAATCTTGGATAAATTCTCTACTTGTATTTTGGTAACTCAACCATTTTTGACTGTAGTCGAAATGACTCTTTTTAACAATGTCTTTTATGCTATTAAAAAAGCTTATGGGTGTTACAGGGATTGTACGGGTAAGCGACTGAAACGTATCGGCAATACTTCCATCTTGCTGGATATGCCAATGTGCTTTTGGTTTATGAGTTCGTAAATATTTTTTTAGCCCTTTTGATAAAACAGACTTTCCGAAAGTAATGAGTAATTCAGGTTGGAGTTCCTTTAGTCTTTTCTCATCCAGCACATCAATAAATATATCGTGCGACTTTATAATTTCTGGAATGGCGTGCATATTAGATAAAATGCCACCAATAACAGGAATGTGTTTTTTGGCTTTAAGTTCTCCCAGAACTAGCAGTAGCTCGGTTGATAAATACTGCTGGCCAATTACGATAAGGCGTTTGCCATACATATTCCACTCATCAACCAGATGTGCCCAATCAGCACCCGATAATTGCTTTGAGGTATATGATTTCCGGATGGTTTTAGCCGATTTGCAATCTGCTTTTGCCTCTTTTTCAGGATAAAAAGGCTCTCTAAACGGAATGTTGATATGCACAGGGCCTTTTGCTCCGTCATCTGCCAAATTAATGGCATCCGAAAATATTCTTTCAAAATGCCAGGCCGCATCATCATTATCAATATCCACAGGGCATTGGAAACTCTTTTTTACATGGTTTCCGAAAATATTTTCTTGGTAGATGGTTTGCCCATCTCGTTGATCGATCCATTCTGCCGGGCGGTCAGCCGTAAGAATAATTAAAGGTATTTGCTGAAAAAAAGCTTCGGCAATGGCAGGTGCATAATTATAAGCCGCACTGCCGGAAGTGGCAATAAGCACCACGGGTTGTTTAGATTTCTGGCTCATTCCCAGTGCAATAAATGCAGCAGAACGCTCATCATTTATTACATAGGTGTTAATTTTTGAATGCCTGTTAAAGCTTACAATCAACGGTGCATTTCTAGACCCGGGAGATAATACCGCATCAGTTACACCAAGTGTGTGGCATATTTCTGCAATATTATAAATGGGTTGATAATTCATACTAGCCAATAATGTTTAGTAGGGTATTGAATTTTAGTTCAGTCTCATCCCATTCTTTTTCAGGGTTAGAAATAGCAGTAACACCGGCACCTGCAAAAAGGTTGGCGTTACGTTTGAACAGCTCCATACACCTTAAATTTACGTATAAAGAAGTTTCATTATCTATATTAACAGGGCCAAGATAACCCGTGTAAAATTTGCGATCGTGGTTTTCTATTTGCTCTATTAAGTCAAGTGCAGGTTCTTTGGGCATTCCGCAAACAGCCGAAGTAGGGTGTAGCAAGTTGAGCATCACACCTCCCAGGTTTTGAAATTCAGTGGCTTTGGTATCTACTTTAAAGGTAGTGCATAAGTGGTTTAGGTTTCCAGCTTGTACGGTCATTGGGCCTTTTTCAATAAAATCGCGTAGCCTGATTTCTTTAAACCGGTTAATAATATAGCGGCTTACCATTGCCTGCTCTTCAATGTCTTTATCTACCCAAGCCACTTCGTGTAATGTTCTTTCGGTATTATTTTTTTGAGTGCCCGCCAATGCCATCGTTTCAAAAATACCATCGCTGTCCACACTTATCAAAAGCTCTGGTGTGGCAGTTAACCAGGTGCCAAACTCTTTAGTTGATACAACCGAAATAAAAGCGGAAGGATATTTATTGCAAAGTTTAACAAAGGCAGTTGCAAGGCAAAAATTATTAGGTAAGTTGTGCAATTTTATTTTGGATGGAACAACTTTGTTTAGGCTACTATGTAGAATAGTATCTATGCCTTTTTGTACAGCATTTGTATAGTTTTCTTTGGAAGTGCCGGGCTGCTCCTTATTGGTAACATAATATTCCCAATTAGTTTTTTTACTTAACTCAACAGGCAGGTTCACCTGTTCCAAATCTATAAACTCTATATGTTGCTCTCCTTGTAAATGCCACAACTCTCCTTGATAGTTGGCAAATAAAAAGCCGGACTCTAACTCTTCAATGGGTGCATCAACTCTAGAAAGAGGTTTACTATCTAAAAGCATCGCAGGATGCTTATCAGGTTCTCGAAAAAGCACAATGTTTTGATTATTGTCCATTGCCCAATTCGTCCAAGATTTAATGTCTTTGGCTAACCGTTCTTTGGTATAAGGGGAAACAGTCTTGTTGTCTGTTTTAGCTTCTTCCATTGCTATTTTTTTGCTAACACAGAAATGGTTAATCTGCTAACACAAACCAATTTATCTTCTTCGTTTGTTATTTTTATTTCCCACACATGGGTGGTTCTTCCAATATGAATCGGTTTGGTTACTCCATACACAAATCCACTTCTTACCGAACGGATATGGTTTGCATTGATGTCTAAACCCACGACCATGAAATTCTCTTGGTCTATATTCATTTGAGCTGCAATAGAGCCCAATGTTTCTGCCAGAGCAACGGAAGCTCCTCCGTGTAGAATCCTGAAAGGCTGAACCGTTCGATTGTCAACAGGCATTTTGGCTTTTATTAATTGAGGCGAAACTTCTAAAAACTCAATTCCCAGGTGATCTACCATGGTATTTTTGCTACCAACTTGAAGTTGTTCTGGAGTTATATCTATCGGAATCAATTTGGATGAATTAAAAATGTTTAATTTGCTATTTAATCCTGCGTAAGCAGAAACTCAAATCTACCTAGAAATTGAAGACAAAAAAAATATTTATTATTCGTCACGGGCAAACTGACTATAATTTAAAAAGCATTGTACAGGGAAAAGGCATTGATGCACCCTTAAATGAAAACGGCCATGCTCAAGCCCAAGCATTTTATAATAAGTATAATAATGAAGGATTCGAGGTGGTTTACACCTCCACATTAAAAAGAACAACAGAATCTGTGCAGGCATTTATTGATGATGGCCTTCCTCAAATTAAGCTGGCTGGATTGGACGAAATTAGTTGGGGCGTTTATGAAGGTGTGGAGGCTGGATATGAAGATAAGTTATTCTTTAAAGACATTACAGAAAGGTGGGCAAAAGGAGAAACCTCCTTGGCCATTGACGAAGGAGAAAGCCCTGATGAGGTAGCCCAAAGACAGCATGAGGTAATTGAGATAATCAAAAAGCATGAAGAATCCAAGGTTCTCATTTGTATGCACGGAAGGGCTTTGCGTGTGTTTTTAACACAGTTATTAGATTTGCCTATTGCTGGTATGGATCAGTTTGGCCACAGTAATTTGTGCTTATATCTGCTAAATTATACCAATGGCAAGTTTACTTTAGAAAAAGAGAATGATATTCGCCATTTAGAAAAAGAAGTAATTAAGGAACGATGAAAGTATTGCTGCCATTTTTATTGCTACTATTTGTAGCTGGGTGTAGTTCGCCACAGCAAGAAGAAACTGTAAAAGTAGATAAAAATTATGACCCCATTTTAACCCCTTATTTCAATATTGTAAAAGCATTGCAACAAGATGAATTTGATAAAGCCCGGGGTTTTGGCAAACAACTGGCCACAGCCAGCTCTGATACAGGTGTTAAACTGGCTTTAACAAGAATGGGCACACTGATGAGCCAATCTGCTTCAACCTACGACCAAAGAACTATTTTGGAACAAATGGGTATGGTAATTACTTTATATATTGAGCAAGAAATGCTAAACAATTACTTTATTTATAAATTTAAGTGCAATAATGAGTTTGGTAGTAAAGAAGTGGTATGGTATGGGCTTTCAAAAAATACAACAAACCCATTTATCGGAGAGAATTCAAACGATTGTATAGAATTGGTTGAGACAATAGAACCTGTTTTAAAGAAAGATGAAAATTGAGATATGAAATATGAGATGTGAAATAAGAAATATAAAATTGACAACCACTTTTTTATTGGGAGTGTTTTTGTTGTCGGGCTGTGGTTCAAGTACTACTACAGAGGAGAAAGAAGAAAGGGTAGCTGGCAAAGAACTTTCTTTAATTGAAAAGTTTGATTTTGAAGATTTGGAGGGGAATAAGATTGATTGGGTTGATACGAAAGGTAAAGTGGTATTTATAAATTTTTGGGCTACCTGGTGTAAGCCTTGTATAAAAGAAATGCCTTCGATAAGCGAAGCCAATAACCAATTGAAAGACGGTAATGTGTTGTTTATTGTGGCATCTGATGAAGACATTGAAAAAATTAAAAAGTTTGATTCGAAACGCAAATATAGTTTCCCGTTAATGCGCTCTGTAACCTCTGTATTTGATTTAGATATACAGGCATTACCAACTACCATTATTATTGATAAAAAAGGAGAGATTGTATTTAATGAAATTGGCACAAGAGACTGGGCAAGTGAAAAAAACATTACTTTGATTAAAAGCTTTAGCGTAACTAACGGAGACTCTTCGGGCGAAGCCCTCTGAGTGACGTTGTTCTTTGTTTGCGTTATTCAGAAGGAGGAACAACTGAAGAATCTCTGTTAAAATGATTATTATCTGCGATTGAAAAAGAAGGTATATTAAAGGAAAGAGTAGGAATTATAAAAGAGTTGATTAAAAATCCTGCTTTTAGAGATTTGTGGAAGAACATAAAGAATGTGGTAATCAATATGAGACTCTTCGGGCAAAGCCCTCTGAGTGACGTGCATTCTTTTTCGAACCGTCATTCAGAGGGAGGTTTCCTGCAAGCAAGGCAGGGAACGACCGAAGAATCTCTTTAAATAGTAAAGTGATTTTAGAAATGATTACTTGTTTCTCTTATTACAATTCAGTCATTATGCTCAAAAGAGATAATTTTAAAAAATAATTAAATGAAGTACCTATCAATCATAATCGCATTAGTCGCCATTTCTTGTTCATCTCCTCAAAAAGAAAAAGTTACTCCAATTGATGTACATAGCCCTGCAGGAGCTAATACAGAAGAACCCTCTTTTTTCACTACTCAAGATGGAAATATGGGGTTAAGCTGGCTTGAAAAAAAGGATAAAGTAGTTGCACTCCGGTTTTCTGTCTATAAAAACAGAAATTGGTCAGTCCCCAAAACGCTGGTTTCGGGTAATGCTATTTTAACCAATTGGGCTGATTTTCCGGGCATTCAAATCAACGGGAATCACTGGGTAGCCTGGTTTTTGCAAATGAACAACCCCGATACATTTGCTTATGATGCCATGGTTATGCAATCATCAGATGAAGGCAAAACCTGGACAACTCCAAAGCGAATTCATAGCGACAGCACCCTTACCGAGCACGGTTTTGTTTCTGCTGTTCCTGCAAAAAACGGGTTTCAACTAATGTGGTTAGATGGAAGGCTGGCTACCGAAGACAGTCCGATTTTTACAGTCCGATCTGCCCATTTAGATTTTAGCGGGACTATTTCGCACCGTACCATATTAGATAATAATACCTGTACTTGCTGCCAAACCTCTATGCTAAATACCGGAGATGATAACTTTATTGCATTGTATAGAGATAGAACGGAGGAAGAAATTAGAGATGTTGCAACAGTGAACTTTACTAACTCTGATATACCGGCTAAACCTCAAATTATCTATAATGACGAATGGCATATACCCGGTTGCCCAGTAAACGGGCCTCGCTCTATTATGAATGGAAAAGAAATTGGCGTAGCATGGTTTACGATGAGTAAAGAAGGTGTAGCCAGAGTTAAATTTGCAACCTCAAATGATAAAGGAAAAACATATTCTACCCCAATATTAATTGATGAGAATAACTTAGGCAGAGTTGACCTTTTAGCGGATGATGGCACTTATTATGTAAGCTTTATAGATGATACTGAAAAAGGAGCCGAAATAAGAATTGTAAAAATAGAGGGTAACAGATTAATTGATTATTATACAATTGCCCAAGTTTCGCCTTCTCGTAAAACAGGGTTTCCCAAAATGGCAATGGCAGAAAATGGCAATGGTATTTTTGTTGCCTATACTAATGTAGATAGTAAGAAAGTGGTAATGAAATATTTGGGTCTTTAGAAATTAAACTTATTCGTGGTAAGGAGAGTTAGATTTTTTTTCCTTTTTAAGCATAGATGCAAATAGGCTTCCGGTGAGGCTGCTAAACCCTCCAATAAGTGCACCAACTAAGGCAGTAGCTAATATTAATTGCATACTTGATTCTAAGCCTAGCAATGCTGCTACTTTACCACTTAATAAGCTTTGGTTGGCAGTATCAAGGCTGTTGGCTAAGAAAAACCAGAGGCCGCCCACCCCTGAAAAACCTGCTAAAAACGAATAAAACCCTTTAGTATATACTATTATTGTGGCCAGTGCTGCTCCTGCCATTACACCCCACCATGGAAGAACATATTGAGCCAGAAAGCTTAGCGTTACTACCAATATCAGTTGAATTGCGAATCGTATCATGATGCTTAGTTTAGGGGATTTAACGTTTGTTGAACTTGTGTGTGATTGGGTTCTGAATCAGGAGCTTTCATTAAGTACAAATTAAAGTATTTTCCCGCAGCCCAATCATCAATCATATCATCATAATGTACACTTCCCGGGTTGCCTGATTGCCCACCTGGGTAAACGCCATAGGCTTTTACTCCATTTGGGTCTAGTTCAACTATCATTCGCCAAGAAGGGCCGTGATTTTCGGAAGTGGCATTTACAATATTATGATTACCGCCTATTGGAATATTATAAGTACCAAAGGGCTTTAATCTTAAAAGGTGTTTAATATAGGTCTGTTTATAATCTTGCCAGTTTAGTGAAGTGGTCGAGTCCTGGGCTCTTTCATTCATCACAACGGCCATATCTTTAAATGATTTAGTAATGATATCGTACCCATTTTCCTTAGCAGTACTCGATTTTAAATCAAATAATTCAAAGTAGGGATTGTCTTTCAATAATTTAATGGTGTTATAGGCGGTTGGATACCCCAAAGCCACTTTACTTGCTTTCAATTCATCCCACGATAAACGGTAAAGTGTATCCCACCAAGCCTCATAATAAGATGCCCCTTTGGAATCAATACTATTATAAAAATTCCATTTTTTAAGCATATTTAATGCCTCTTTTTCATTAGAATTTAATGCTAATGTATCCACAACTGATAAAAAGTAAGGAAGGGATTCTGCTGCTTTTAAATTGTAATTATCATTTTGAAGTTCCATTAAATCTTCTACTACAATGCTGCTATCCATGGTGCGTAAACGGTTGTTAATCCTTCTGTTTCTATACGATTCATAGCTACGGGCTGTGATATAATACGGATAGGTAGTATCAGCAGGATATTGATTGGCCGAAGAAATAAACCCTCTCTCTGGGTTTTTATCCATTATATTCTGTTCAAACGGAATAAAGGTCCAATCATGTTTGGTGGTGCTTCCATCTAGCAAAAATTTGCCTTCTTCAAAACCTTTGTTTGGGTATTTCCCTTGTACACGCATGGCAATATCGCCTTGAGCCGAAGCAAAGGCGAAATTTTGTGCGGGAGCAGAATAATAATCCAAAGCAGCCATATAGTCTGCATGATTTTTAGCCCTGTTTAACTTGTAAAAAGCGAATGCCTCTAACGATGGATCGTGGGCAATCCAACGCAAAGCGTAGTATTTTTTCTCTGAAGAAGGATGAAATGAATCATCAAACATTACAGGGCCAAAGTGAGTATATAGCACAGTATCATAAATTGGTTCTGCACCAGCAATTTTTATTTCTTCAATTTTCTTTTCGGTTGTAACCCATTTTCCATCCAATTTATACTCATTATGGGTGTCATCCTTAAAAGTTATTTTATACCAATCCACTAAATCACGTTGGGCATTGGTTACCCCCCAGGCAATGGAATCGTTAAAACCGATAATTACGTTTGGTGAGCCGGGCAGACTTGCCCCCATTACATTTACATCGGGCGATGATAGTTGAATGGTGTACCATAAAGAGGGTAAATTCAAGCCAAGGTGAGGGTCGCTGCATAAAATAGGATTACCAGATTTTGTTTTAGAACCAGATACAGCCCAGTTATTGCTTCCATTATAAATAGTAGGTTCAGGCACCAATTTATTGGTAATTAACTCAGCTACCAGTGGTGAAGCTACAGAATCTCTACGAATGGGTTCGAAATCCCATTCGCCAGGTTTACTCACAATAGGATCTAGTGGGGTGTCCATATCGGGGTAAAGCAAATCAAATGTTTCTCTACCTAAGAGTGCCAAGGCATTGGTGTTTTGTAAATCTTTTTCGCCAAACGACAAATCATTGGCCATATATTTTAATAATAAAGCTGCTTTAAGATTAGTCCAAGGTTCTGGTTTATATCCAAGTAATTTATATTCAAAAGGCAAATCTGCTTGAGAAAGTGACTGGATATACCTATTAACCCCATCAGTATAAGCAGTTACAGCAAGTAATATTTCAGGTTCCGATTGCATCGCCTCCATAAAGTTTTCTGCGGCAAACACCATTCCTTTCCTTCGTGCTGTTCTGTCGTAATCTTGCACGCCCTTATTTACACCCAAAATTTCAGAAAGCCTTCCTGCTGCTGCGTATGTTTGAAACTCCATTTGCCATAATCGGTCTTTGGCAGTAATATACCCTTGTGCAAAATACAGGTCGTGGTTATTTTGTGCAAAAATATGCGGGAACATACTTTCATCATAAACAACAGAAACCTGTTCAGTTAGCCCCTCAAGATCTAAATGTTCATCGAATTCGGTTTCGTTTGATTCACCATTTTGCCAAAAACCAACGGTTGGCGAAAGAAAATTTCCTAAAGGAGGAGCTGAACCCAACTTTATGCTAAGAGCATAACCAAGACTAATGGTGATAACTAAAGAGAAGATAAACTTAAAAGCTTTCATAAGACAAAAATTAAAACTCTAAATTATGGATAAATAAACTATTCAGCAATTCAATATTTCTTACAAGAATAACTTTATTTGCCATTGATGAATCCAGAAAATCCAAATGAAAAAAAATGGCTTGTGTTCTACACCAAAAGCAGAGCCGAAAAAAAGACGCTAGAATACCTTCAAAAATTTGGCTTTGAGGCTTGGTTGCCAATGCATAAAGTACTTCGGCAGTGGAGTGACCGTAAGAAAAAAGTTGAGATTCCGCTATTTAACTCTTACATATTTGTGAAGGATATTGAAGCCAATATTGCAGAAATATTAAAAGTGCCTGGTATTTCTTGGAATATCCGCCATAATGGTAAGCCAGCAGTATTGCACTTAACCGAGCAAGCAACTATTCAACGATTTATTGAAACCGGTCTTACCTTAGAAACACAAGCTGTTCTGAGGTTGGAGCAAGGTCAAAAAGTACAAGTAATGGATGGCCCCTTAAAAGGTCAAATAGGCGAAGTGGAAGCCACATATAATGATGATAAATTATATGTAACTATTGAAAGCCTTGGTCAGCAAGTGATGGTATCTATCAGCAGAGGGCTGCTAAAACCTTTGTAGCTAGTTAGTTGGTATTTTTGCATAAAAAATGGGTTACCTATCCTTTAACTAATTGCATCTAATTTGGTAAAATTGATTTGATTAAGCGTAAAATCAACCTATTTTTGGTGTTACGCCTACTCTGCATTCTGTGACTGAGGAGGCGGAGCTGT
>JAMOMJ010000196.1 GCA_027067135.1 Cyclobacteriaceae bacterium | reverse complement strand
AGTGCTTACTAGTGTATGCCAGCCGTTGCAAGGTTATCATAGAAATCCAGGAGGGGGGCATTATTTGAGCTATTCATCTTATATGCTTTTTGTAGATGCCTGTATAGCTGACCCAGAAGCTGTTTATCCTTTTAATAAATTAGTTAATGATTATGTAGAAGGAGCATTAGAATTGAGCGATGATATTTTGGCTTATCTGCGTGTTTGGGAAGCCAATGATACAGCTTTTAAGGAGTTACAAAAGAATGCTCCTGTTCTAAATTCAATTGCTCAACTATCATCAAATTTATCCGCATTAGCTGTAACAGGAATAGAAGCAGTTGAATTCTCAAAAGGCAATAATAAACCTTCGAAAGATTGGATAGCCCAAAGTAAAATCATAGTTTCGAATGCTCGAAAGCAAGGAGGCAGAACAGAGATTCAAGTTGTAAATGCGGTTGAGTCTTTAATAGCCCTTTGCCAGTAATTGATACCGATTTCAATAAAATAATTTAATTAAGTTGAGTAACATTAACATGTCCAATATTGATAGTACACCTTTAAACAAGAGAACAAACACAGTTATGCCAATGATTATTTTGGCTGCTTTATTTTTCATATTTGGATTTGTTACCTGGTTAAATGGGCCATTAATTCCCTTTTTTAAATTAGCATGTGAGCTAACAGAGTCGCAATCATATTTTGTAACTTTCGCCTTTTACATAGCCTATTTTGTTATGGCTATTCCATCTTCTTGGGTTATAGAAAAGGTTGGTTATAAAAATGGATTATCATTAGGGCTAGGTGTAATAGCAGTTGGAGCATTTATGTTTTACCCTGCGGCAAATGCCAGAACCTTCGAATTATTTTTAATAGCCTTATTTGTTATGGGGACTGGGCTTGCTATTCTACAAACAGCCGCAGGCCCTTATGTGGTGGTAATTGGCCCCAGAGAAAGTGCAGCAGCAAGAATTAGTGTTTTAGGGGTTGCCAATAAACTTGCAGGCTTTATTGCACCATTGGCGTTAACTGCACTAGTGCTTTCGAACATGGGAGACTACACCGCTGAAAAATTAGAAGCTTTAGATGTTGTTGCTAGGGGAGAAGCTCTCGATGCTTTGGCTCTTCAATTACAATCTCCGTATATCTATATGGGAATTGTAATTTTGGTATTAGCTGTATTAATTAAATTTTCGCCATTACCAGAAATAGATTTAGATGAAGATGGACAAGTTGCTCATTTAAGTATTTTTCAACAAATTCGAGGAGCATTTAAACACCCTCAATTGGTGTTAGGGGTAATTACATTAACACTATATGTAGCAGCCGAAGTTATTGCAGGTGATTCCATCGGTGGGTTTGGGAAGCATTTAGGTATATATGGAGAAAATGGTGATTTCTACCTTAAGCTTACCTCATTTACGATGACTTCGATGGTAGTTGGTTATGTATTAGGAATTTTACTGATCCCTAAATATGTGTCTCAAATGGTTGCTTTAAAGCTTTCAGGACTACTTGGTATTATCATAGTTTTAGCAATCGTATTGCTTCCAGATTCCATATTAGTGCAATTACCTGGTATGCCAGCTTTACCTCTTGTATTACTATTAGTTTCATTTTTAGGTTTAGCTAATGCATTGTGCTGGCCAGCAATTTGGCCCTTGGCTTTAGAAGGTGTTGGAGGCTATACAAAAATTGGAGGTGCACTATTGGTAATGGGAATTATTGGCGGAGCTATTTTTCCATTAATGTATGGCGCTTGGGCAGGTGCAATTAATGATGCTAATTTGGCGAATGGAGTTGCTGATACAGCAAAGAGTGGTAATCAAATTGCCTACCTTATTCTAATTCCAGCTTATTTAATGATAACATTTTATGCATTTAAAGGCTACACATATAGAACTTGGGGGAAGAAATAATTCTATTTTTTTTTGAACCAACCCTTTTTATTCGCTTTTTTTTCTTCCTTTTTAACAGAGGATAGAGCAGGTGCCATGGTGTAAATTATTCCTGATTGAACGGTGTGCCAGAGATAAGGGAAGACATTCTTATTTTGAACCCTTCGCATTTTAATGATGCCTTGAGAGTAGTTTTTTAAATTATCTTTTCTATTTTGAGATTTAATTACCGTATTTGCTGCTAAACTCATAATGCCTTGTTTTTTTGCTTGTTTATCTGAACTAAGTACATCTAGTTTCACGTCTTCATACTCAAAATCTAAGGTGCCGTTGGCTTCAGTATCAGTAGCTGTGTATTGGTAATTTAGGGATATTATTTTACCTGATTTAACCACAACAGACATCATTGGTTCGAGTACTTTATTAAATACCTCCATATCGCAAGATCCCATTTGGGCCTTAATACGGTGTTCGTCTGTTAAGCTCAACATATCGAAATGAGCCTCAAAATTTACGTTAGCAGCATTCATAACCTTAGTTTGGGCATAAACAGATAAAAACTTATAAGACGCCAGTTTGATTGGGTCGTTCGTGAATCCATATACTTGTGCATTAAGGTTTTCAAAACTTAAATAGCTTACTTGGCTGGTTTTTTTACTTTTTTCATTAATTACTATTCTGCTCTTTTTAACTTCAATGGTATCAATCGAAAGATCAAATTTCATGGTTCTTAAAGCGCTTGCAGGTAATAATTGTTTTTCT
>JAMOMJ010000195.1 GCA_027067135.1 Cyclobacteriaceae bacterium | reverse complement strand
GAATTCCTTCAGTTTTAACTTAAAATTATCAATAATACCAAAATAGCAACCAGCAGTAACGAAAACTATTCAAGGCTGAAATGTGAGTTGAAAAATAAACCCCGACTTTATAGACAGACTCTAATTAATTGTTTGGTCGTCCATTTGTCTTCGGCATAGCTAAAATCTCCTTGCTCTTCTGAAATTTTGTTGAGTACCTCAAGGGTGTATGAAGTGGATTTTTCTATACATTCGGTAAATTCAAACTCCTTAGTTAAAGAAATATAATGCCTAAATAAAGCTACATAATCGTTTGCCATAATTTGTTTTTTATCATTACTCATTGAACATTGTTAATTACCCATTAAAAACTACTTAATATATGTTTTTCTAAATTGCTCAATACTTGCTTTTCTACCCACTACAATAAAATACCAATCGTTTTTTAAAACGGAGTCTGGGTCTGGGTTAATTTGTAATCCGCCACCACGTTTGCCAACCGCCATAATATTAGCTCCAGTTTGCGATCGTACATGAATATCTTTAATTGTCTTGCCTTTAAACTCTTCCTTAAACTGTTCAAAATAAAATTCTTCTACTTCAAAACCTCCCTCAATGCCCTCCAGCATATTAATAAACTTAATAATATACGGTTTGGTAATTAATTGAGCCATATGTCTTCCACCTAATGTATCTGGCATAACCACTTGGTCAACACCAGCTTTTCTTAGTTTCTTCTCAGCATGGTGGTTATTAAGTCTTGAAATTACCGTAATATCTTGTCTTAATTCTTTGGCAGTCAAGGCAATAAATACATTTTGAGCATCTTCGGGTAAGGTGGATATAATGTGAGTGGCTTTAGCAATATTGGCTTTTTCCAACACTTCTTCTCTACTGGCATCGCCTAAAATTACATGTGTTTTTTTTGTGTCAATATTATCATCAATAATAGATTTACTATGTTCAATAACTACAAAAGGAGTGCCCTGTTTTATGAGTTCTTCACAGGCTCTTCTGCCATTTCTGCCATAGCCACATACAATTACGTGGTTTTTTAATTTCATGATTTCCTTGTAATTAAAGTACTTATTAAATTCTCTTCTAAACTCTCCTTCAAACACATAACTAGCCATATAAGCTACAATGTAAGCAAAAATACCAACGTTAAATAAAATGTAAAAACTGACAAATAGTTTCCCTCCATCCGAAAGTGGGCGAAGCACCTTATATCCAACCGTAGATAAAGTAATGGCTGTCATATAAAATGAGTCGAGCAAAGAGTACCCTTCAATGGTAGAAAAACCAATCATGCCTGCTAAAATACTAATTCCGATTAGGCTCAGACTGATAACCATTTTTTGCAACCCTTTACTCATAGGCACTAAGGTAATGAACGTTTTAATTGTTTCTCCGCCTTCTCACGAATAACCGCTTGCACAGTTCTTGCATCTATCTTAGATTCTAACCATGAGATAATATCAAAATAAATAAAAGCTCTTTTTTCATAAGGGTTGGTTTCCAAAGGAAGCAGTTGAGAACGCAATAGTTTAAATCGTGCTTTCATTTCTTCATTTGAGAGCCGTGCAGAGCCTAACCTTCTCAAAAAATTAAGAATGTACTTTTGGTAAAGTTGTAGATTTTTCTTTTTTAGTAGAAACCGATAGGTAGATCGTATATAATAATCAATTACATCTTGGTTGCCGAGTTCGTAATGGCATATTAAACTGAGGATTCGAGCAAAACCGTGCACATCTTCTCGTAAATCAATATTTTCAGTGTTAATTATTTTATTTAGCCAAATTAATGATTCACTATACTCATTATTGCCTACGTACAGGCAAGCAATTTTGTAAAACATAACTAAGCGCGAGTGTGCATCTAATTCATTATAATAAGCTTCTAATTGAGGCTTAATTCGGTCAAGCATACGCACGCCCTCGGTAAAATGACCTCTCATAAACAAGCCATTAAATTCGTGTACATAACTGTATTTAAATAGTTTTTTATGCACATTTTCAGTAAAAGTGATGTTGGGTATAAACCTGATTTTTCTAAATCGTCTTTTAGAAAGTGAGAACTCTCTGTACAAGCCTAACCGCGACTGGGCTATCATTAAGCTGTTTAAAGCCTGAATGTAAGTTTCAAGTTTAGTTTTAATGATAATTTGATTATCAAATAGACTAACCCATTTTTTAGCATATTTATATCCTTTTTCAAAGTCTTGGATAAAGAAATAGTAATTTATGTAGAGCGAGTACAAGCTAAACTTTTCATTCAAGCTCAAGTCTGGCTCATCCAAATCAATCATGCTACTTTTAAAAATGCGGATTACTGTTTCGTGGTCAGTCGCATTTCGAATAAATCCTATTTTTTGGTAAAGCGAGTTTAATTCTAGTTGAATACTTGTAAATCGGTTGATATTATTAATGCGTTTGTTAGTTGCACTCGATTCTTTAATTATCTCTCCCACTGCCTTTCGGGAGTCACCATTGGCAGTTTGCAGTACTACATTTTTTTGCCATTTGAGTACCACTAATAGCAACTCAGGGTTATCACTTTTATAAGCGAGAGCTTTGGCTTTTTTTAGCTGATTGGCACATTGTTTATATTGGCTTCGATTAAATAGCAACTGTGCATAATCAATCATTTCTCGAATTTGAGCATCTATGGAAGAAGAAAGGTGAAATCTGCGTAGCGTTTGAAGAATTTTTTTATAAAGGTTGGCTTTGAGGTTCGGGAGTTGCCCTTCAGATACGAACGGATAAGCCTCATGTGGATTAAAATTCGATTGTTGATCTACCTGATTGAATAGTTGGGCATACTTCGAATCTCCAATATTTGCCAACGAATTTAGCTTGAAATACCTCTTTTCACTCGAACTCATACTTTTAATGAGTTCATAAAGTTCGTTTGATTGAGGTTTAGACATTGTACTTATTATTTTATAAATATAGTAAAAATAGTTTTATATCAATGTTTTACGAACTAAGAAATTGTATTTATATTCAAACTTGGCATTTTATGCTTTTTATGCTTCAAATATTTTTGAGACTTTAGAATCAACTTGAAATTAGACCATGGGACAAAAAGTAAAGATATTCGACACCACATTAAGAGACGGAGAACAGGTACCTGGTTGCCAACTCAACAAAGATGACAAACTCAATGTTGCTGCTGCTCTCGATAAACTGGGTGTTGATATTATCGAAGCTGGTTTCCCTATTTCCAGTCCGGCTGATTTTGATTCTGTAAAATCAATTGCTCAGCAAACCGAAAATGCTAGTGTCTGCGGTTTAACAAGGGCTATTGAAAAAGATATTGATGTAGCTGCAGAAGCTATAAAGCCTGCCAAACGACCTAGAATTCACACAGGTATTGGCACCTCGGATTTGCATGTGTTTTCTAAATTAAGAACCACCAAAGAAGATGTACTTGAGCGTGGGGTAGCCGCAGTTAAGTATGCTAAAAAATATGTTGAGGACGTTGAGTTTTACGCAGAGGATGCAGGTAGAACTGATAACGAATTTCTTGCCAGAGTAGTAGAAGCAGTGATTAAAGCAGGAGCTACTGTAATTAATATTCCTGACACTACAGGTTATTGCTTGCCAAATCAGTTTGGAGCGAAAATTAAATACTTGAAAGAAAATGTTACTGGCATTGATAAAGTAGATATAGCAGCTCATTGCCATAATGATTTAGGTTTGGCCACAGCCAATGCTATTTCAGCTGTGCAAAATGGAGCTACACAAGTAGAATGTACCATTAATGGCATTGGCGAAAGAGCAGGAAATACTTCGTTAGAAGAGGTAGTAATGATTATAAAACAGCATGAAGATATGCCGTTTTATACGGGTGTGGACACAACAATGTTAACAGCGGTGAGCCATTTGGTGGAAGATAAAATGAATATGCCTGTGCAAGCAAACAAAGCCATTGTGGGAGCAAATGCTTTTGCCCACTCTTCTGGTATTCATCAGGATGGTATGCTTAAGAACAGGCAAAACTATGAAATTATAGATCCTGCTTTGGTGGGAGCAAGTGGTAGTTCCATTGTGCTTACGGCACGAAGTGGAAGACATGCACTTAACTATCGCATAGAAAAAATCGGAATCAAGTTGAATAAGCAGCAGCTAGACGAAGTGTATGAACAGTTCTTATTAATGGCGGATGAAATTTCTTTAGTAGGAGATGACGAATTGAAAAAATTAGTGGCCGACTATGTTGTAACAAACATCAACTCATAAGATGGCAGGAAAAACATTATTTGATAAATTATGGGATTCGCACGTGGTGCGAAAAGGAGAGCAAGGTCCCGATGTACTTTACATCGACCGACATTTGATCCACGAGGTAACTAGTCCTCAGGCTTTTGCTGGAATTGAAAAAAGGGGTGTGCCTTTGTTTCGTCCGAAGCAAACCATTGCCACGGCCGACCATAATGTGCCTACCCAGAATCAGCATCTTCCTATAAAAGAAGAGCTTTCTCGAAAACAAGTAGAAGCATTAAAAACGAACTGTGAAAAACATGGTGTAGAGCTTTATGGCTTAGGACACCCTAACCAAGGAATTGTACATGTAATTGGGCCAGAGTTGGGTATTACCCAACCAGGTATGACCATGGTTTGTGGTGATAGCCATACCTCAACCCACGGAGCATTTGGATCCATTGCCTTTGGTATTGGTACAAGCGAAGTAGAGCAAGTTTTTGCTACCCAATGTGTGTTGCAAACAAAACCAAAATCAATGCGAATTGAGGTAAATGGTACTCTTAATAAAGCCGTAACAGCTAAAGATATTATTCTCTACATAATTTCAAAATTATCTACCTCAGGAGGAACTGGTTATTTTGTAGAGTTTGCAGGTTCTGCATTCGAAAGCCTTTCTATGGAAGGTAGAATGACGGTTTGCAACATGAGTATTGAACTTGGTGCTCGTGGAGGAATGATTGCACCTGACCAAACTACGTTTGATTACATAAAAGGTAGAGATTTTGCCCCACCATCTGGCGGAGACCAATGGGATAAAAAATTAGTGTATTGGAAAACATTAGTAACGGATGCCGATGCTGAATATGATAAAGTGGTAACCTTTGATGCTGCTGACATTGCACCAATGATCACGTTTGGCACTAACCCAGCAATGGGAATAAAAATTAGCGATAAGGTGCCTTCAGCAAATGGAGATGAGTCTTTTAATAAGGCCTTGGATTATATGCAAATGGAAGCCGATACCGACATTATTGGTAAGCCAGTTGACTATGTATTTATTGGTAGCTGTACCAATTCTCGTATTGAGGACTTACGAGCAGTGGCCAATATTGTGAAAGGTCATAAAAAAGCGGAGAACATTACAGCTTGGATTGTACCTGGCTCTAAACGAATTGAAGCCCAAGCCATTGAAGAAGGTTTAGACAAAATTTTAATAGATGCAGGATTTGAACTTCGTCAACCGGGCTGCTCAGCTTGTTTGGCAATGAATGAAGACAAAGTGCCCGAAGGGAAATACTGCGTATCTACTTCCAATAGAAATTTTGAAGGACGCCAAGGCCCCGGTTCACGAACAATGCTAGCAAGTCCAGAAACGGCTGCGGCAACTGCATTAAAAGGATTTGTAACCGATGCAACGGAATATTTAAACTAGGAGAATGGAAAAATTTACAAAAATCAGTTCGCCTATTATTCCATTGCCACTTGAAAATGTGGATACAGATCAAATTATTCCTGCACGTTTTTTAAAGTCAACTAGTAGAGATGGGTTTGGTGAAAACCTTTTTCGTGATTGGCGATTTGATAAAGAAGGAAATACGAATACAGACTTTGTTTTAAACAAAATCACCGAAGGAGAAATTCTAGTAGCTGGCAAAAATTTTGGTTGTGGCTCTAGTCGAGAGCATGCAGCTTGGGCTCTTACCGATTATGGGTTTAAAGTAGTAGTCTCCAGTTTTTTTGCTGACATTTTTAAAGGCAATGCACTTAATAATGGCCTCTTGCCAGTGCAGGTTTCTGAGGCCTTTTTGCAAGCCATTTTTGATTCGAGTAGCGAGTTGGAAGTTGACCTTGAAAAGCAGGTAATAAGAATTAAGGATACGGGAGCAGAAGAGTCGTTTGACATTTCTGCCTATAAAAAACATTGTTTAGTTAATGGATTAGATGATATCGATTTCTTGCTCAGCAATAAAGAAGAGATTGAAAAATTTGAATTAAATAGAAATTAGAAAACTTTTCCTGGACTTGTTCCGGGAACCCCCTTTTGGGTTTATAAATAGATAAATGGGAATAACTAAAAATATAGCAGTTCTACCAGGAGACGGAATCGGCCCTGAAGTAACTGACCAAGCAATTAAAGTATTAAATGCCATTGGCGAACGTTTCGGCCATTCGTTTAATTATACGCAAGGCCTAATTGGAGCAGTTGCAATTGATGAAACAGGTAACCCATTTCCAGATGAAACAGAAGAAGTGTGCAAAAATGCAGATGCTATTTTATTTGGCGCCATTGGTGATCCCAAATACGATAACGATCCATCGGCTAAAGTAAGACCAGAACAAGGCTTACTTAAAATGCGTAAAAATTTGGGTTTGTTTGCCAACATTCGCCCTGTAACCACTTATGACCAATTAGCAGATATTTCTCCACTTAAAAATGAGATTATCAAAGGGGTTGATTTTGTGGTTTTTAGAGAATTAACTAGTGGTATTTATTTTGGCGAGCCAAGAGGAAGATCAGAAGACGGAAATACGGCTTTTGATACGTGTTTATACAAAACAGAAGAAATTGAGCGTGTAACAAAGTTAGCATTTGAGGCAGCTCAAAAACGTAGCAAGAGATTAACATTGGTGGACAAGGCCAATGTGTTAGCCACTTCTCGCTTATGGCGAGAAAAGGTAACGGCAATGGCTCCTAATTATCCAGATGTAACACTTGATTTTATGTTTGTGGATAATGCGGCTATGAAAATAATCCAAAACCCTAAGCACTTTGATGTAGTGGTAACCGAAAATTTGTTTGGTGATATTATTACCGATGAGGCTTCTGTGTTATCGGGCTCATTGGGGATGTTGCCTTCAGCATCTATCGGAACAGGCATTAGTTTATTTGAGCCAATTCATGGTTCATATCCAGAAGTTGCTGGGCAAGGAAGAGCAAACCCAATGGCAGCTATTTTATCTGCAGCAATGCTGTTAAACCATAGTTTTGGATTGCTAAATGAAAGTAAAATGATTGAAGATGCAGTAAAAGAGGCCATTACAGCAGGAGTTTGTACCGAAGATTTAAAACCTTCTAAAGTACACTCAACTAGCGAAGTGGGAGAATTTATTGTGAATAAAATAAATGAGGCTGTAGTGGTCTAGAGGAAAATATTCCTCGAAATATAAAAATTGAGCAATAATGATTATTGAAATATAATTTCTATACATTTGGTACTTCTAAGAAAAGTACTAATGAAAAAGATAGAAATTATTTCACTGATTATTATGGATGTCATTCCAATGATATCGAGGTGAGGTAGTGTCTTAAAAATTATATAAGCGCCATTCTCACAACGAGGATGGCGCTTTTTTTATGTTAAAACTAGATATGATTAACCAAGTAGAAGTAGTAGTGATAGAAATTATTATTATCCTGATTATTATCAGTAGATAAACAAAAGTTATTGAGAAAAAGGTAAAAGCCTTTCTCCCGATAGCTATCGGGAGAAAGGCTTTTTTTATACATAAATTATGATGAAAAGTAAGTATTACAATGACAAAACGGTCATCTTTTTAGACGGCAACTGGGTAAAAGCGAAAGACGCAAGCGTTTCACTTTTTAGCCAGACTTTACATTATGGAATTGGTGCATTTGAGGGTATTCGTGCCTACCAAACTCCTTCGGGTATATCGCTTTTTAAAGCAGGTAGTCACTTTCGAAGACTACTTCATTCGCTTGAAGTGTTAAATATTAAAATCCCTTATACAGAGGAAGAACTTTTTAATATCACTCAGAAATTACTTCAAAAAAATAATCTCCGGAATGCGTACGTGCGCCCTTTGGTGTTTTTAGATGAAGATATGAGACTAACACCAACATCTAAGGCACATGTAATGATTGCCGCTTGGGAGTGGGGACAATTATTGGGCAGCGGAGAATTGAACTTAACTCTTTCTACTTTTTATCGCCCAGAGAAAAAATCTTTACCCGTAACGGCTAAGCTTATTGGTAATTATACCAATGGCATATTGGCTTCGCAAGAAGCACGTGCCAAAGGCTTTGACGAAGCTTTAATGTTTGATGTGCAAGGCAATATTGCTCAGGCACCAGGAGCTAATTTCTTTTTAGAAATAGACGGAGAACTTTATACTTCATCATCAGCCAGTATTATGTCGGGCATTACACGAAAAGTGGTGATGGAGTATGCCAAAGAGATGGGGGTGAAAGTGCACGAGCAAGATATTACAGTAGATATGATTCATGAAGCAGACTCAGCATTTTTAACCGGAACGGCCACAGAGGTGGTAAGTGTGCGGTCAATTGAAGGTGAGCAAATGAAACTTCAATGGGAAGATTCCATTGGTTCTCAATTGGCTGAAATTTACCAACATCGAATTCGCCACGATGATTACCACTCAATGACCATAGTTTAAAAAAAAAAATATAATTCCGTCATTACGAAGGAGGTACGACTGAAGTAATCTATGCTTTATAAACAGATTGCTTCGTTACACTCGCAATGACGTAACAAGAAATAAATGAAAGAACTAAATACATACAGTAAAAATATCACACAAGATCCAACGCAACCTGCAGCACAAGCAATGCTGCACGCCATTGGATTAACAACAGCCGATTTTAAGAAAGCCCAGGTAGGCATAGTAAGTACTGGTTTCGAAGGAAACCCTTGCAACATGCACCTGAACAGCTTGGCCGTAGAAATAAAAAAAGGCGTTGATAAAAGTGATCTTAAAGGATTGATTTTTCACACCATAGGTGTAAGCGATGGAATTTCTATGGGAACTCCCGGGATGCGTTATTCGTTGCCATCTCGTGATATTATTTCTGATTCCATAGAAACAGTAATGAACGCTCAGCATTATGATGGCGTTGTTGCTGTGGTAGGTTGCGATAAAAATATGCCTGGTGCTATGATTGCCATAGGACGTTTAAACCGCCCTGCCATTTTGGTATATGGTGGCACTATAGCCGCTGGTGAATATAAAGGGAAAAAGCTTGATGTTGTTTCCGCTTTTGAGGCTCTGGGTGAAAAGATTGCAGGCAATATTTCAGAAGATGATTTTAAAGGAGTTGTAAAAAGTGCTTGCCCGGGAGCAGGAGCTTGTGGAGGCATGTACACAGCCAATACCATGTCATCAGCCATTGAAGCCTTGGGATTAAGCTTGCCTTACAGTAGTTCAAACCCTGCAGTAAGCACAGACAAACATTCGGAGTGCGATCATATTGGAGCCGCTATGCGCAACCTGTTAGAAAAGGACATAAAACCCAGAGATATCCTTACAAAAAAAGCATTTGAAAATGCGCTTGCTTTAATAATGGTATTAGGAGGTTCTACCAATGCCGTACTGCATATGATTGCCATGGCAAAATCGGTAAATGTTGATTTAACATTAAAAGATTTTCAGCGAATAAGCGACAAAACCCCATTTTTGGCCAATTTAAAACCAAGTGGACAATATGTGATGGAAGACCTACATAAAGTGGGTGGCGTGCCTGCTGTAATGAAGTATATGTTGAAAAATAACATGCTTCACGGAGATTGTCTAACTGTAACAGGTTATACGGTAGCAGAAAATCTTGCTTACGCAGAAGGATTAAAAGAAGGCCAAGACGTAGTACATACTTTGGAGAATCCAATTAAGGAATCTGGGCACTTGCAGATACTTTTTGGGAACCTGGCTACAGAAGGTTCGGTTGCAAAAATTACGGGTAAAGAAGGGCTCATTTTTGAAGGAACGGCTAAAGTATATGAATCGGAATATGCTGCCAATGATGGCATTGGTGCAGGTGAAGTTAAAAAAGGCGATGTAGTCGTAATTCGTTACGAAGGGCCAAAAGGAGGGCCTGGAATGCCCGAAATGTTAAAGCCAACCGCATCTATTATGGGAGCTGGCTTAGGTAAAGAGGTCGCCCTTATCACCGATGGTCGTTTTTCGGGTGGCACACACGGTTTTGTGGTTGGGCATATTACTCCTGAAGCACAAGTAGGAGGAGCTATTGCCTTAGTAAAAGATGGTGACATTATCCGAATTGATGCTGAAACAAATTCTATTGAGGTTAAGGTTTCTGATGAGGAGCTGGCTATGCGTAAAGAAAAATGGCAACCTCAGCCCTTAAAGAAAACAAGCGGAAGCTTATATAAATATGCCAAACTCGTTTCTACCGCATCAGAAGGATGCGTAACGGATGCGTAACGAAGTTGGGAGTCAGGAATCAGAAGTCCGAAGTTAAAGTACTTCCGACTTCAAACTCCTAGCTCCAAATTAAACGTCATTCAGAGGCCGTGCCTGCTGGCAGGCAGGGAGGAACGACCGAAGAATCTCAACAGTTGAAACGAATAGAACAATAGTAAAGAGTACAATAAATTAACAATCAAAAAATGGAAACACTTGTAAAAGAACATCCTGGACAAACAAAAGCGAAACCTCAAAAAGTGACAGGCTCAGAAGCCATTATTTTATCACTCTTAAACGAAGGTGTCAAGGAAGTCTTTGGTTATCCGGGTGGCGCCATTATGCCCTTGTACGATGAATTGTACAAATACGAAGATAAACTAACCCACTACCTGATGCGCCACGAGCAAGGGGCTGTTCATGCTGCCCAGGGTTTTAGCCGTGTGTCGGGCAAGGTGGGCGTTTGCATTGCCACCTCCGGGCCGGGTGCAACCAATTTAATTACAGGCATTGCCGATGCACAGGTAGATTCAACCCCACTAGTATGCATTACAGGTCAAGTACCTTCTCAATTATTGGGTACTAGTGGTTTTCAAGAAATTGACATTATTGGAATATCGATGCCTGTAGTGAAGTGGAACTTTCAGGTAACAAAAGCAGAAGAAATTCCAGAGGCATTGGCTAAGGCATTTTACATTGCTTCGTCAGGAAGACCAGGGCCGGTTTTGATTGATATTACCAAAGATGCCCAATTTGGAGAACTCGATTTTACGTACGAAAAATGTGAGGGAATACGGAGTTATAAACCCGTTCCTAAATTGGATATTACCTCAGTAGGACGAGCTGCCACGTTGATAAATGAATCTAAAAAACCATTGATTTTGTGTGGCCACGGAGTGTTATTGAGTAAAGCTGGCAAAGCCTTATTAGAATTTGCCGAAAAAACTCAAACACCTGTTGCTTCAACTTTGCTTGGGCTATCAGCATTTCCTCCGACTAACCCATTATATGTAGGAATGTTGGGAATGCATGGTAATTATGGGCCAAACCTTAAAACCAATGAAGCAGACTTACTAATAGCTGTGGGTATGCGTTTTGATGATCGTGTAACGGGTAATTTGGATAAATATGCGAAGCAAGCGAAGATTATTCATATTGAAATAGATCAGTCTGAGATTGATAAAAATGTAAAAGCAGATGTAGCTGTTTTGGCAGATGCAAAGCAGGCTCTTCAAGCAATTACAGCCTTAGTTGAAAAACGAATGCGTGAACTCTGGATTCAGGAATTTAAAGATTGTGATGCTGTTGAGGAAGAAAAAGTAGGAAAGCATGAATTGTATCCTACAAGTGGCCCTATAAAAATGGCAGAAGTTATCAATTTAATTTCAGAGCAAACTAAAGGAAAAGCAGTGTTGGTTACTGATGTAGGTCAACACCAAATGATTGGTAATCGCTATTATAAGTTCAACACCTGTAATTCAATTATTACTTCAGGTGGTTTAGGTACCATGGGTTTTGCCCTGCCTTCGGCATTTGGGGCTGGTGTTGGAGATACCAAACGCCAAATTATTGCAGTTGCAGGTGATGGAGGTATTCAAATGACCATTCAAGAACTCGGAGCTTTAGCCCAATACAAAATACCTGTCAAAGTAGTTATTCTGAATAATAGTTTCCTTGGCATGGTACGCCAATGGCAGCAGTTATTCTTCGATAAAAGGTATGCATCAACCGAAATGACAAATCCTGATTTTGTGGCAATAGCCAAAGGCTATGGTATTGAATCTGCTCATATTGAAGAGCGTGAAAACCTAGCTCGGGTCTTAGAAAAAATGCTAGCTCATGATGGCCCTTATGTGTTGGAGATTAAGGTAGAACAAGAAGAAAATGTATTTCCAATGGTTCCTCCGGGAGCATCAGTTTCAGAGGTAATCTTAGAATAATACGA
>JAMOMJ010000194.1 GCA_027067135.1 Cyclobacteriaceae bacterium | reverse complement strand
TATTGGTCAGGCTGCTGTTGGCCTGAATTCCGGCTATTGCACGCGGCAACAGTGAAAAACACCAATACGTGCCAATAAAACCCTCTTAGCGTGAGTCAACCCTCTGCTGATAAAAAGGAAGGAATGCTGTTTTGGTTTAGCGCCATTATGTGGGTGTCTTCTATTTGATTTGCTCCCACGCCGGAAAGCGCACAGTACACTTCCGTGCGCAAGCGCATTCATGCCGCTTTGCATGAGAAGAAACAACCGACTGAACCGCCAATATATGGGTGCCTTCTATTCCGTCATGAAGATTTCTCTTTGAGCCATTCTGAAACGATATTGGAATAATCATTATAAGTAATCTCGCCCATCTCTAGGTCTAGCGCAGCCGCTAGTACAGGTAGTTCCTTTCTAAACGCCCTATATCGTTCCAGTATCTTTTGACCACCCGGGATAGTCTTTCGCCTAGAGGCTGTAGTTAGCCAATCTCGAACCTTCGATATGAGCTTTTCCAGATCGTCGCCATGGCTTCGTATGTCGTGACCAGAAATATCCGAAATAAAAATATGATACCGATATGGATCTCGATCAAGTATTAGAAGGTTTTTTCTCTTCTGTCGGGAATCACCGAAGCGTTTAGCACCAATAAATACCCCCAGTTCTAGTGGCATGTTGAATCGTGGAAGTGCCGTATTCTCGTCGATCTGATCTAGCTCGGTACGGGAAATATCATGGATTCCAAACTTCGAGTCCTCTATGATTTTTTTTATCTTTTCAAAGCGAACATCACCACCATTATCCTCTTCTAATGCACAGCGCGGAATAAAACCGCAATCGTAGATTGCAAATACCATTGCATCCCGAAGTTCTTCATAGCCGTCATCGAAGGGACAATTAAAGAACACATTCGTTGCATAATCGGTAGCCGCCATCTCACTTTCCTTTCTTAGGCGAGCTCTTCCGACTAGAGGAAACCGATTTCACGGCGCGTTTAACACTAGCGCGACTGACAGTGCCCGTTTTGGGGGCTGAGTGCACCGTTCTCACTGCTGCGGACTTCTTCGCCAGTGTCTTTACTGCCGCCGATTTGGCTGCCTTACTGTTCGAGGAGCTGAGCGTTTTTCCAGCTTTACTAGCCTGGGACTTTGTTGGCGTTCTCTTTCTAGCCATGAATTAGCACTCCAATTTCAAAGGGGTATAACGCCTCAAATCACCGGGGACAAAAAGCGGAGTGAAGCAGAGCTTTTTTGCCGTCCGAGTGTATTTTCTATTATGTATGTAAAATTGAGCGCAGCGAGTACACAAAAACGGCGTAGCTTTTGTGGCTCTGCTGAATTACCTTTATGTATCAGTCAATTTGTTACTTTTTTTCTTGTTATATTAACAATTAATCTTTTATTGATCTCATCTTCACCAATACGTAATGTTACATAGGCTCCATTTTCACCGGCTGGAATTGGATAATGAACCCATCCACCATACTTTCCGCTCGTATAGTTTATTAGATTATTAGGGTATATTTTCTTCGAAAACTCTTGTCCAGGAAATATGATATCTGGCGGCTTTCGGTTATTTCTATCTTTATATAATACGCCTTCAAACATAAACCCACCGCTGGTTTTACCACTAGATATATATAGTGTTTTATTCCAATCCAATTCAATATCTTTGTCTGTATTATTCACTATAGTTAAAAGATATGCTTTACATGATCCATAGCACAATGCTTGCATAGATACGCTTACCCGGCCATCTATGTCTGTTCCTGTCACCTGATTTGACCGATAAACATATTTCGGCCCTCCCGATGCAATTATGCTGAATAATCCGGCCACACATAATAAACTAATTACTATATTTCTAATTATCCACATTAACTAACTCCGACACATAGTTATTACTGAATAGAAATAGGAAAAACCACCCCCTAATAGAATAAATACTATATCAAGCTGGTCAAACGTCCCATTCAAAAAGTAATTTAATAAATAATGATCCACTATAGTGGCATCACTTGATATCTGACCTAGCTCAAAAATAATATTAACCAGCACCACTAAACCTATAACCAATATATAATCCTTTTTACTGGGATGGGCCAATAAAGATGAAATCATTAATGAGAATGAAGTTACATGCAAAAAAGATGGGATCCATAACCCCACCTTTCCAAATACTGGTACTATATTGGAGTAATATAGAGACGGAATATTTAGCGTAGAAATAAAATATACACTATCTGGATTTCTATCGATTATATAAATCGTCAATCCAAGTACTAATGTTCCGATACCCATAATGAGTTGAAAAAAGTTAAAGCGTCTTCCGTTGAAATTTAAATCCTTAGTCAAAATGACACCTTCATAATAAACATAACTACAACTCAATGACAAAAACGTCCTGTTGCAACAGGACACATCCGTCCCATAACATTCCTTCACCACCATAACCTATTGATTCCAATCGATACATCGTCATATTAGGGTAACAATAAACCAAGGAGGGAAGTGGACAGCTCGCCGTCCATCAAGGAGCACCTTCTGCCTTTCGAAAATCTTCTGGAAACCGGGACGGGAAACCCGGCTGAAATCATCCATAACCACCTGTCTTTGCAATTCTTTCCCTGCATGAAGCCTGATGTAAAAATACTACACCAGCAATAGG
>JAMOMJ010000193.1 GCA_027067135.1 Cyclobacteriaceae bacterium | reverse complement strand
AATAGCATCACGTAAAGCAGCTTGGCTTAAACCAACTAAATCGGCTAAACCAGCTCTGGCTCTTACCTCATTAACCAATGCCATTGCTCCTCCCTGATCACCAGTTTCATTTAATCCTTCTGCCCTTGTAAGCAAAATATCAGCATAACGTAAAATTATATAATTAACCCCTGTACCTGCGCCTAAATGGTTGGCGAATCTATCGTGCCCGCCTGAATATTTAATAAAGGGTACAGAAACATTATCTTGAAGATCAATACCTGGAACAGTAGCTAAAGAGTCGTACTCTGGAGTGCCAGGAGCAGCATAATACACATCTCCATCATCTCCTGTGGTCATTCTTCCATCTTGATAACCATTGGCCATTAAGGTTCTTCTTTCGTCATTCAAATCGAATGAGTTATAAAAATCTACAGAGACGGTAAGGTTGCCCCATCCACCTCTTTGATAAGTACCAGCTAACCCAAACCAAGACAGTGTTGTTGTGGCTCCTGACGTACCGGTTTCAGCTTGAACAGCAAATATAAATTCGTTATCTGATTTATTATTTACATCATACAAACTCATGAGTTGACCAGAAGGCATTAAGTCGTATTCGCCTAAATCAATAACTTCCTTTGCATCTGCTGCTGCTGCTGCCCAGTTTTTAGCATTGAGGTTTGTTTTAGCTCTTAGTGCTAAAGCAGCGCCTTTAGTTGCTCTTCCAACTCCATCATACACATCGGAAGAAGGTAATTCAGCTATAGCATCAGTTAAGTCTGTTAAAATTTGTGCAATAACATCAGCCTGAGGGCTTAATGGTAAACTGCCCCTTTCGCCCAACTTTAATACTACATCTTTAAAGTTAAAAGTAAGGTCGTAATAAGCCAGTGCTCTTAAAAATTTAGCTTCGGCTATAAAACCTGCTTTCGCATCGGCATCAATATCCATGCCTTCTAAAGTGGTTATAGCAAAATTGGCTCTATCAACAACCATATATGCCGAGGCCCACAGGTCTAAAATAAACTGTTGGTTGCTGTCCCAGGTGCCCGTTTCATAAGCATCAGTACCAGCAGACCATGTATCTTGGCCATAATCTGTAGGCAGCTCACTAAGCTGAATATAATTATGCTTATAATAGGAAGCAAAGCCCTGGCTCCATCCTTTGAGCCCAGCATAAACTCCTAAGATAAGTACTGCTGCATCTTCTTCGGTTTCATAGGCTGTAGTAGCTATTACTTCAGAATAAATTGTTTCTGTCAATTGATCTTTACATGACATTATACTTATCAGCATTAATCCTAATGCCAGTAAGGGAATTTTTATCATTTTCATAATCATTGTAATTTATTGTTAATCAGTCAATTAAAAAGATAGTCTTATGCCAGCAGTATAAGTCTTAAAATTAGGGAATCCGTTGTCATCAACCCCACGTCCTACAGCTCTGGAAGAACCACCATAGTTAAAACTAACTTCTGGATCAAACCCAGAGTACTGCGTAAAAGTAAGCAGGTTTTGAGCTTGCACATAAATTTCTGCATTAGCCAACCACGAGATATTACTTGAATTAAATTTATAAGTAAGTACTACATTTTTTAACCTTACATAAGAGCCATCCTCTATAAATTCAGTATTTACATAAGAGCCATACTCTCCGTAAAAATAACTTAGACCTGGTCGTGTACCTGTAGGGTTAATAGAACTGTACCTTTCATTTGCTCTAGTGCTAGTAAATTCATCAATCATCACCGCTCTAATATTGAGTATGTCGTTGCCTTGTACTCCCTGAAAAAACATATCTAAACTAAACCCTTTATAGCTAAACCTGTTGTTTAATCCCCAAATAAAATCAGGCGTGGCATTGCCAATCACACTTCTGTCATCTGCATCAATTATACCGTCTCCATTTATATCTACATATTTAGCCTGCCCTGCTACCGAATTAGGTTGTGGGGTGTATGTTTCTCCTGGCTGGATAACACCTGCATAGGTGTAGCCATAAAAATCTCCCATTTCTCCCCCCTCAATCATTTGTCTATATGCCTTTTCTCTTGCTTGCCAAGAAGGTCTTCTTTCAATATTTAATGTAATGGGAGCTCCAGCAAGTTTAGTAATTTTATTTATATTTTTTGATAGATTGGCCGATGCCGTCCATTTGAAATCGCCATCGAGAATATCACCGCCAAGTGTGAGTTCTATCCCTTTATTATTCATTTCGCCAACATTGGCTCTTTGGAAAACTTTACCCGCAGATGGTTCTAAATTTCTGTCAATTATTAAGTCCACAGTGTTGGTGTTATATACTTCTGCCGAACCAAACATTCTGCTACCCCAAAACCCAAAATCAAGTCCTATGTTTAACATTCTAGAAGTTTCCCATTTTAAATCAGGGTTTTCGGCATACACATTATCAACAATTAATCCTGAACCAGATGACTGTCCATCATAAGTGAATAGTTGTGTAGATGTTACCCTTGGCAAAGATGTGTATGCTGAAAAGTTAGTGTTGCCAGTAATACCATAAGCAACCCTTAGCTTAAGGTTATCCACAAGGTTTGAACTTCTTAAAAAGTCTTCCTCAGAAATTCTCCATGCTGCAGAAGCGGAAGGAAAAACTCCCCACTTATTGTTTTCACCCAATTGAGAGGCTCCATCTGCTCTTAATGTTGCGGTAAG
>JAMOMJ010000192.1 GCA_027067135.1 Cyclobacteriaceae bacterium | reverse complement strand
TAACTTTATAATCGAGTTTGTTGGTCATATTTAGCTTGTCCATTAAAGGAGCTAAATACGTAGTGTAATGAATTACATCATACTCACCACCGTGTTTAGGATATTCCTTGCGCAAGGCATTGAGCGCATGAGGGTCAGTTACCAGCATCTGCTTGAACTTATACTTGCTAAATGTCTTGATGTTCTCTTCTGCAAATTCTTCGAAAAGACCAACTTCACCAGCCAAACGCTGTGAGTCGCAAGAACATTTTTCTTCCGTTCCTAGTACACCAAAATCAGCTTTGAGTGTGTTAAGAATGGTGGCCATTGCCGCACTGGTTTCTTTACCACGACCGTGGTAGGCTGGATAACACTCTACAAACCAAAGTAAATCGGCTTCTTTTTTGTCCTTCATTAAAGGCACCTCCGAACTAGTTTCTGTAATCCAGTCTGCACGTTTGCGTTGTGATTCACCTAATGGATTCCCGTATTCAAATGTGTTTTCGAAGGCTTCTTGCAATTCTTCCGGCACATTGCCTTCCATTACAGCTTCTTCACGAACGGCTGGCATAATTTTAATCATATCCACCTCTTTAGGGCACACACGAAGGCAATTCATGCAGGTAGTACATTTCCAAAGTTCATCAGATTCAAACAGGTCTTGCCCCATTAACAAATCTTTAAACACCCTGAAAGGCCCATATTCACCAACGGCATCAATGGGGCAAACAGGCACGCACTGACCACATTGGTAACAGGCACCAATGGATTCGGCTCCTGGTAAATCTCTTACTTTATCGAGGGTGTCCGGATTATAATCAAAAATCACACGTTGTTCGAACATACGGTTCCAATCCGGCCCCAGTTCAATGCCATCTACAACGGCCATTTCTTTTTCGATTATCTGTTTTTTATCAATTGGCATAATATCACAATTAATTAATTTCTATTTTTTATTAAGTATTGATGTTATACAAAATATTCAAAAACTACTCAAAATACGGATTCCTGCCTTCGCAGGAATGACGCTATGAGAAGGTTGCATAACATCAATTAAGCAGCCACAGGGCTTTTTCTTTTATGAACGCCCAATATCCTCTTCGAGAATTCTGCTAATGGCGGCATAACTTTATTAAATTCATCAGTCATTTTTACTTTAAACACGGTGTAGGCATAAATTACATATACACAGCTCAAATAGACATCGGTACCAAACAAGGATCGGTTTATAAACTGAAACTCTACGGATTCGGCCATTGAATGCACAAAGGTTATTGCTTTGCCAACATTCATATACATTTCGCTATAAGTGGCAGCCGAAAGGTTAAAATCTTCGCTTACCACTAAAGGAAGAGCCCCTGTATTAATCTCAGGATCCCATATCCATCGGTTCCACAACCAGTATTTATCGGGATTATTATAATGAAGTAATTCTCCTGCAAGATCGTAGCGTAAGTAGGTGTCTAGTTTTTTATGGGCATCCATAAAATTTTGGAACCTATCTTGTACAGGTTTTTCATCATATAATAAAGCATAAAAGCTCTTTTTGTAATCCTCCAAGGAGTAAGTTTCAAACATTAATTTGGTTTTTCTATTAGTCACAAATATTTGTTTGAACACCTCTGTAAGCTCGTCTTTTGTCAATGTAGGCAATTCAACCTGATGCAGGTTCTCCTTTAAGAATTCACTTTTTTGCTCAAGCAATCCAGCAATTTCTACCAAATCTTCCTTTTGAATTCGACCAAGGGTTTCTTTCATAAACTCCTGGCAAGCATACATGTCTATTACCTGACTCATTAATAATTTATATTAAGCGGGAACAGCTAATTTTCTAATGGCACCTATCGATTTCATGGCTGCTGCACCTGCGGCAGAAATACAATCTTCTAAATCAGAAGGGCCTGTGCAAGCTCCTGCTGCAAAAACCCCTTCTGCGTTGGTAGATACTGTATTAAGCGCTCCTCCAATGGTTTCAATAAAATTATACTTGTTTTTATGAACACCAAAGATGTCGGCAACGGCTATGGTTCCTGCGCTTGGCTCCATACCCACAGCTAAAACAACCATATCCATAGGTACTTCCATAGGTCTTCTCATCGTGGTATCTTCACCTTTCACTATCAAGGTATCCCCTTTTTTAATGATTTCGGTAGCCATTCCTTTGATGTAATTTACCTTATGCTTTTCCTGAGCCGGCCAGTAAATTTCATTTTCCCAATAGCCATACATTCGCATATCTATATAGAAAATAAACACCTTGCAATCTGGTAGCATTTCCCTAATTTCAATGGCTTGTTTCGAAGAAATTCCACAGCAAACTTTAGAGCAGTATTCATTTCCTATTTGCCGATCGCGTGAACCTACACATTGAATGAATGCTACTCGTTTAGGTTTTTCACCAGTTGAAGGACGAACAAAGTTGCCTGACTTCAACAGTTTTTCAGCATCCACTAATGTTACCACATCATCGTGCTCGTAGTAGCCATATTTCTGCGTTTCTCTTCCTGGATCGAAATGTGTGAAACCAGTAGCAATTATTACTGCGCCAGCTTCAATGGTAATCTCTTTCCCTCCCGCATTTGCACTCACTTTAAAATCACCTGTAGAACCCGTTGAACCCGTTACTTCGGTGTTAAGCATTATTTCTACGTTCGGGTTATTTTCTACCGCATCTCGCATT
>JAMOMJ010000191.1 GCA_027067135.1 Cyclobacteriaceae bacterium | reverse complement strand
AACCATAATGAGTATTGGCAGGGGAACGGACTCCCCTTTCCAAATAATTGGCTTTCCTGATAGTAGTTATGGAGATTTTACTTTTACACCAGTTAGTATAGAAGGTGCCTCCAAATACCCTAAACATGAAAATAAGAAATGTTATGGAGAAGATTTAAGAGAATTACCAACCAACACCAGCTTTTCTATTTCCTGGCTCCTTCACTATTATCAAAAAAATCCTGGCGATTCATTTTTTACTTCGCCTGATTTTTTCGACAAACTAGCCGGAAACGGAACGCTAAGAGAACAAATTAAAAATGGAACTTCTCAACAAGAAATTGAAAATAGCTGGGATGCAGGAATAAAGGATTACAAAAGAATGAGTGCAAATTATAGACTTTACACCTACGACTAACTACGTTTATTTACCTAGTTAAATAGCCTCTCGAAAGGGGCTTAAAATAGCGTTTGTGAGATATTTTTGTATTGTAATCAAGCAATTTTATTATGCAAGCATTTGAAGATTCATCGAAATTTAAAATTCAAATACTAGGAGCTTTTGGTGTGCTGGCACCACTTTTATCTACGGTTTTTTACACTTGGTTTACTTCTTGGGTTTCGAACGAGTTGCTCATTAACTTTCTTTTCAATCCAAGAACAATTGTGTTTGGCATTATTACAGCTAGCATAGGATTTTTCTTATTAAAATACATTCTGGATAATATTAAAATTGCTTATAAGCAAAATAACATAAGCAGTGTTCAACAACTTATCCGTTGGTTTCCGGAAATGTTTATTTTTACTTCTGTACTATTGGCCATTGCCGGCCCTTATTTTATTATGAATGGCATGGAAGTAAAAGAACGGATGGTTGTTCCTATATTGGTTTTATCAGCTTCCAGTAGTTTGTTAAACTCATTATTAACCATTTCCATTTTATCTAACCTTATAGAATCTTATGCTTCAAACATTAAAGTAATTGAAGATGAACACATTAAAAGTTTTTTCTTCAAGTTTAGTTTTGTTGCAATTAATGGCTCTATCGGGTTAGCTGGCTTATTTATAACTTCTAGTTATATGATGGCCTTTATTGAATTACAAGCAGGCCAACTTGATGCCATTACACTTACCGAAAAAATGTCAGTAATTGGCATTACGGCTATTATACAGCTAGTAATTCCCATTATGTACACAAGTAAGAAAATTTCGAACCAGCTTATAGACATTAAAAAAGTCACCTGCCAATTTACAAATGGTGATTTAAATGCCACAATTACTAATTCATCGAGAAGTGAACTTGGCCTGTTGGCTTCTGCCTTAAACAATATGGCCTTAAAACTAAAAAATATTGTTGGTTCTATAAAATCGAATGCTCAAACCATTAGTGCCAGTAGCAAAATGCTTGCTAATAGTTCTACATTAATTGGTAAAGGTGCTATGCAGCAAAGCAGCTCATCAGAACAAGTAGTAGCCTCTGTGCAGCAAATGACGGGCTCTATCGAAAGCATTTCAGATGATGCCCAAATGGCAGATCGGTTAACAAAGGAATCGTACGAACAAGTGCTTGAATCTTATAAACTCATAAAGGAGTCTTTATCTGGCATGCATACTATTGATGAAAATATTGATTTTATAAGTGAAATTGTAAGCCAGACAAATATGTTAGCCTTAAATGCCTCGGTAGAAGCTGCCCGTGCAGGGGAGTATGGAAAAGGGTTTGCGGTGGTAGCACACGAAGTTAGAAAACTAGCAGAGAGCAGTAATGATTCCGCCTTGGCAATTAATAAAATAGCCGAAAAAAACGTGCAATTATCAGAAAATTCTGCCAGCCAAATGGACATTATTGTACCTAACCTCGAAAAAACCACCAAAATTGCTGCTCAAATTGCTGCTCATAGCGTGGAGCAAAAAATAGCTTCGGAGCAGATAAAAATGGCCATGCTTGAGTTAAATGAAATTATTCAGTCCAATGCCATGGTTTCTGAGGAAATAACTTCAGAAGCAGAGGGGCTAAAAGCTTCTGCCAATAATTTAAATACAAGTATTAATTTTTTTAAGGTTTAATAAGACTGAATATAGCCTCCCATAGTTTCACTTTCAAAAGATTTTTCAGGGTCACCCTTTACCTTGATTTCTCCTCCCATAGAGGCTGACCCATCAAACTCAAAGTCACAGGTAACAGAAACCACTGCACCCATATTGGACTCAACGGTACTGTATTTCGATTTTAAATTAAACGCTTTTACAATGGCTCCCATGTTGGCATCAATGGTAACTTCTTTTGCCAACCCTTCTAACCTAGTTACAGACCCCATGCTGGTGTCTAACGCTAGCTTTGCAACTTTAACTTCTAAATCTACCTCTGCCCCTACTTTATTTTTTATCAATAAATCATTTACCTCCAGTACTCCATCAGACTCTACCCGGGCTCCTGTTGATACATCTATTGATTCTAATGTTTGATAAGGAATTGTCACTTTTACCCACCAGCTAAACTCCTGCATGGTTTCCCATAATGCTTTAGACTTAACTTTAATATACAGGCGGTCATAATCCTGTTCAATAATAATGTCACTTTTATTAACTCCTTTCACTTCAAAACTTAACTCTTTAGCATCCGACTTAACCAGCGTTGCTTGAATTCCACGTGTTATTTTAAGTTCTGTAAAAGGCTTTAAATCTTTGTTAAAAGTTTGACCAAAACTGATTAAAGCAAATAATAAGAATAGAGTAGATAAAAGGTATTTCATGTTTTTGTTGTTTTTTATTTGACACATTAATAAGATACAAAAAAACCACCATGGGTTGCATAGTGGTTTAAATTAATTTGGTAGCTCTGAGCTATCAAATATCAATTTTTGCGTAACGTGCATTTCTTTCAATAAAATCTCGCCTTGGAGCCACTTCATCTCCCATTAGCATAGAGAATAAATGGTCAGCTTCTGCAGCAGATTCTATAGTAACTTGTTTTAATGTTCTATTTTCAGGGTTCATAGTAGTAGTCCATAATTGCTCAGGATTCATTTCTCCTAAACCTTTATAACGCTGAATACTTACCGAATCCTCTTTACCGCCCGACATCTCCAACACTACTCTCTCGCGTTCTTCTTCCGTCCAGCAATAGCGTTGTTGCTTACCCTTTTTAAGCAAGTAAAAAGGAGGAAGTGCAATATACAAATAACCCAGATCAATTAAATCGCGCATATAACGGAAAAAGAAGGTTAAAATTAACGTTCTAATATGGCTTCCATCTACATCCGCATCCGTCATAATAATAATTTTATGATAGCGGAGTTTTTCCATATTAAGCGCTTTTTCACTTTCTTCCGTGCCAAACCTTACGCCTAAGGCAGTAATGATATTTTTAATTTCATCATTATCATAAATTCGGTGTTCTTGAGCTTTTTCTACATTTAAAATTTTACCTCTTAGTGGAAGGATTGCTTGAAAATTACGATCACGGCCTTGCTTTGCAGACCCGCCTGCAGAGTCTCCCTCTACAAGATAGACTTCGCACTCTGCAGGATCGTTATTAGAACAATCGGCTAATTTACCAGGTAAGCCTGTGCCAGTAAGTACATTCTTACGTTGCACCATTTCACGTGCTTTGCGCGCTGCATGACGAGCTTGAGCTGCCAATATTACTTTGCTAACAATTTGCTTAGCCTCTCTTGGATTTTCCTCTAAAAAATCATTAAGCATTTGGCTCACAGCATTATCTACTGCACCCATTGCTTCTGAGTTGCCAAGTTTTGTTTTCGTCTGCCCTTCAAACTGAGGCTCAGCTATTTTAATTGAAATTACAGCAGTAAGACCTTCTCTAAAATCGTCTCCTGCAATATCAACTTTTACTTTATCAAGCATCCCCGACTTATCTGCATAAGATTTCAAAGTTCTAGTTAAAGCCCTTCTAAATCCAGAAACGTGGGTACCACCTTCAATGGTATTGATGTTATTTACATACGAAACAACATTTTCAGTGTAAGAAGTATTATAGTTTAAAGCAACTTCAACAGGAATTTCATTCTTCTCCCCATTCATATAGATAGGTTCAGGAATCAATTTTTCTCTGCTACCATCTAAATAAGCAACAAATTCTGCAAGACCTCCTTCAGATAAGAAAGTATCATTTAAAAATTCTCCATCATCATTCTTTTCCCTTTCATCAACCAAAGTCAGTGTAATACCCGCATTCAAGAAAGAAAGCTCTCTTAAACGAGTAGCTACCATATCATAATGGAAATCCGACACAGTAAAGATTGATCTGTCTGGCTCAAAATGAACGATAGTACCTGTAATATCTGTTTTTCCTATTTCTTTAACTTCGTACTTTGGCTTTCCTTCAGAGTATTCTTGTTCAAACACTTTTCCTTCTCTATGAACAGTAACATGAAGCATTGAACTTAAGGCATTTACACAAGAAACACCTACTCCGTGTAAACCACCCGAAACTTTATACGTGTCTTTATCAAATTTACCACCTGCATGTAAAACAGTCATTACAACTTCAAGGGCAGATCTTTTTTCTTTGGCATGGTAACCAGTTGGTATTCCTCTACCATTATCTTTAACGGTAATGGTATCACCCTCATGTATAGTTACATTAATGGTATCGCAATGGCCGGCTAAGGCTTCATCAATAGAGTTATCTACTACTTCCCAAATCAGGTGATGAAGGCCTTTCATACCCACATCTCCGATGTACATCGCAGGTCGTTTTCTAACGGCTTCTAAGCCCTCTAAAACTTGAATATTATCTGCTGAATAATTTTGCTTTGATGGTTTGTTTTCTTCGCTCATATAATCGTAAAAAATATCCTACAAATGTAAGATTTTAAGAGGGAATTAAACAGTTTATAAGGGGTTATTAATGATGAATGTTTTAGCTAGGAGACAGTAGCGCTTCTTACACCAAAAACCTAGACCCATTCGTCAGATTCGATGATTGCATAATCAAAATTATCGTTCCAACCTGTTTTCAAAGGCAGTGCTTTTCGTCTTCTACCTTCCAGTTGCATGCCTGCCTTTACAAGTACTTTGGCCGAAGCAAGATTTTCAACTGCACACCCCGCTGTAATCCGATGCAATTCTAACTTTTTAAATCCAAAGTTAATTATAGCTATGAGGGCTTCGGTTGCATATCCCTTCTTCCAAAATTTTGGATTAAGTTTAAACCACACCTCTGCATCATTATACTTTTTGCTACCTAATATTAGGGCGATTAATCCAACAAACTTATTATCGTTATTTTGTTCAATAGCAAATGTGTAGTAATCGATTTCTTTTTTTTGATTAGCTTCTAATAATGGCGTCATTACCTTTTTGGTTTCTTCAAAATTTTTGGGAATACCAAGAGTATTATATTTATCGACTTCTGGAATTGATTGCAGCTTATGAATGGCTACTAGGTCTGATTTTGTGATTAAGCGAAGTACAAGTCGGTTGGTATGTAATGTTTCCATTTATTTTTTAATCTAATTGAATAAATATTTCTCCTCATACTTTGAAAGTTCCTGATTCCTCAACAAATAACACTTTATTATATTCAGTAATAATCGAAACTGAAATTATAAGTAAAACAACTAAAATTGTTAGCCATTTATTTCTCGAGTACACTGTTTCAGTTTCCATACTTAAATATCTCCCAATTGCGGTCGTATCAAAATTTCCTCCACCACCGAGCGAGGCGACATAGCGTAAGCACCCCAAATGGCGTGGGCAACATCATCTGCTTTCATAAATCGGTTCTCTGGCAAATCACTACTTTCCCAACTTGTAGTATAGGTTGCTCCAGGCATTATGGCCGTTACGCGCACATTAAATGGTTTCATTTCTTCTCGGAGCACCTTTGTCATACCAAGTAACGCATATTTAGATATACAATAGCTCCCGCCATTTACATAAGGCATTATGCTTGCGGTTGAGCACATGTTAAACACATGTCCTTTTGCTTTCTTTACCGAGCTAATTAAACTTCGGGTTACGTGGTATGCGCTAGCCAAATTGGTATTTATCATATCTTCAAAATCGCCATCTTTCTCTTCAGTTATAGCTCCAGGAACAAAGGCTCCTGAATTATTTACCAACACTTTTAGCTCGTGCTCGTTTGACTTTACAAAATCGGCAAAAATTAAAGCTTCTTCTTTAAAAGAAAGGTCTGCAGCCATAGAACTTATAGCAACTTCAGGGTATTTAGCATTTATTTCTGCTGCAAGTACTTCCAAGTCGGCCTCACTTCTGGAGCAAGTGATAATATCGAACCCTTTATCTGCAAATAAATTAATAATTGCTCTTCCAATGCCTTTTGTTCCGCCTGTAACAACTATACTGCTCTTCATGTTAATATCTTTCGTAAAGAATTATTTATCTTTCCGCAAATTAATGATTTTACATACCAAATCGAATAATTAATTGCTAAAGAGCGTAGGCAGATATTTTCTTTTTTTAGGGTCTTTATTCAAAAATAGAGAGTCGTTTAAAACATACGTTTCCTTATTTTTTGATGAATGCGTTAAAGTTGGCACCAATTCAATTTTCTTAATTGCCACAGTTTCCATTTTTATGGGAGCAGTAACTACTATTCAAACTGCATTTAACCTTGTAAGCCCATTAATCCCTAAATATGTAATTGCCATAGTAGTAAGGGATATGGTGTTACTTGAGCTTTCGCCAACTATTATTGCCATTATTTTTGCAGGTAAAGTTGGTTCTAATATTGCCGGTGAGTTGGGCACTATGCGCATTACAGAGCAAATTGATGCGTTAGAAGTTATGGGGTTAAATTCCTCCTCTTATTTGGTACTCCCAAAAGTATTAGCCACTGTTTTTATGTTTCCGGCCTTGGTAGTAACCTCTGCGTTTTTATGTATTTTAGGAGGCTACCTTGCTGTTTCTTTTACCGATGTAATTACACCTGCCGAATATACCCAGGGCATTCGTTACCAGCTTAATGAGTTTATGGTAATATTTGCTATGATTAAGGCAGTAACCTTTGCGTTTCTGGTTTCCACCATATCATCGTTTATGGGGTATTATACCAAAGGGGGAGCTTTAGAAGTTGGCAAGGCATCTACCAGTGCAGTTACTAATTCGGTAATTGCCATTTTATTAGCAGATTACCTTCTTGCTCAATTATTAGCCGAATACTTAATTTCTTTCTAATGATAGAACTGAATAACATACAGAAATCATTTGGAGAAGTAACCATACTAAAAGGCATAAATGCCACTTTTAAACCTGGGCTTGTAAATATGATTATCGGTGCAAGTGGTACAGGTAAAAGTGTATTATTAAAATGCATGGTTGGATTAGAGCAGCCTACGGTTGGTAGTGTAATGTACAACCAAAGAGATTTTTCACATTCAACCCGAAAAGAACAAATTGACATTCGTAAGGACATTGGCATGCTTTTTCAAGGGGCTGCTTTATTTGATTCTAAAACCGTGGAAGAAAATGTTAGATTCCCTTTAGACATTTTAACAAACCAACCGCTAGACGAAAAACTAGATAAAGTAAACCAAGTACTAGACCGTGTAGGTTTAACTAACACAAACGGGAAAATGCCCTCTGAACTAAGTGGAGGGATGAAGAAAAGAGTTGGGATTGCCAGAGCTATAGTAAATAACTCCAAATATTTATTTTGCGATGAGCCTAACTCAGGACTAGACCCTCAAACTTCCATTACCATAGACAATCTAATAAAAGAAATCACCCAGGAATATAATATTACAACTATTGTGGTATCGCACGATATGAACTCGGTAATGGAAATTGGGGATTATATTATGTTTATGCATCAAGGGCTAAAATTATGGGAGGGCTCTTCTGATGAAATCTTAGATTCCGAGGTGGATGAATTTAATGATTTTGTTTTCGCCAATAACTTAATGCGGTCTCTTAAAAAATTACGAAAGTAGTTTATCCTTTCGTTTTTTGTTTGAACCCAATTTCTGCTTTGGGTTTACTCTTCTCGTGTACAAGCCTTTTTAGTAGTTCAAATATCTGAGCAATGCTTTTGCTATGATTACCCACCTTGGCTTCTAACTCTTGCATTTTAATGAGCAAATCTTTATGTGTGCTTAACATTGACCTCATTTTTGTAAAAACTCTAATTATTTGAATATTTACAGCAATAGCTCTATCGCTATTTAGCACTCCAGAAAGCATGGCAACACCTTGCTCGGTGAAAGCATTAGGCAATTTCCGAACGCCTCCCCAACTTGATGTTCCAAATTGGAATATCAAGTTATCCAATTCTTCTTTGTTAAGTTTAAACATAAAATCAGATGGAAATCTTTTCAAATTTCTTTGAACAGCTTTATTCAAATTTCCAGTTGTAACGCCATATAGCTCAGCCAAATCCCGATCAATCATAACTTTCTGGTTGCGAATAAGATAAATTTTATTCATAACAACTTCATCTGGTTTTAGCATTTTCTCACTCATAATATTACAAGAACGCAATAAGAAAAGACAAAAGCAAACCTTTAAAACAAAGCACTTACACCAGCTCGCATAGAATGAATGATATCAACATTTTCTGGCTTTCTGCCTTCGTAGAAAAGCTGTATTTGCAAACCATTTACTAAGCGTTGTTGCCAACTCAACACCAATGAGTAATTATTACCAGGCCTCAACCCTTTTAATAACTCATACCCAAGAGGAGACTTCTCATCCCCGTTAAAATTAATGATTGTGTATTTTACGGTCGCATTAAAAACAAATTTTGAAGCTGTTCCAATTCTAAGTTCAGAAGACATCTCATGTAGCAAAGAATAACTGGCATTTTCCTGAACACCTGCTTCCTCATTGAGACCATAATTATAAGTAGTTAACACTCTAAATGTTGGCTTGGGTTGCCATGCCAAAGAAGGCCCCATTTTTGTTTCAGTAATTTTATAATTTCTACCCTTAAGGTAATCGGAATTACTAAACCTATCTGCAAAAAGCCCCTTAAACTCAATTTGATATTTACGTTTCACATTCCATCGAATTGTCGTTGTGTATTCAATATCTTGCCTTCCTTCAAACCCATTGGTATAGAGCACTTTTCTATTTCTAGAGAGGTAGCCAAGATTAATGCCAAATGTGGGGTTATTCTTATTAATAAAAACAGTAGATCGAAACGCTTCACGAGATGCAAGGAGTTTAGACGTATCTATCTCTGCAATAAATGGAATTAGCCGTGCAGACAAAGTATTTTCAGTAGTACTATATTGCGTTGTCCAAGAAGTAAGGTTGGAAAACCTACTTACCATCTTTTTTATCCCACGTTTCTTATTCCAGCTTCTTGGAAATGAAAGAGATAACCTGTAATTAAACCTATTTTCAAAAGCATCTACAAACTCATTTGAGGGCACATAAATTTTGATAAAACGTTTTTCGTCATAATTAAAGGCTTCATAAAACTCATCCAGGTCTTTAATATTATCTCCATTATCATCACGCCAAGTATGGGTTCCTTGTCCCGTGGGTACTTCAACAAACACATACTCCCTTTTAGGAACTCGAGAGTTGGCTATATTATAACTCAGCTCGTTTCTAATAGATTTTGGAATAATATCTCCTATCCAGTCTAGCCGTCCTGATATACTTTCTATGTTCTGGTTCGCCTGCAACTTATTGCCTAAATCTCTATAGTTTAATACAAGGTTTAAAGAATGATTAGCCCCAAGTTTAGTTTTTACTTTGGCAGTTAGCGTTTCTGCATCAGTAGCCTCCTTTAGTTCTCCATTTGCAGGCAGCTTGTCTAACCTTTTGGAGTACATTACTTCAAACTGGCTTGTAGAAGAGATATTTCCTCGTACAAAAAATTGATGTTCATCAAAATAATTTCGAGAAGAGATAATAGAATCAGAGGCAGAATCAATAGTTGTATTTTGCTGTAAAATATAGCGATAGCCCGGTTGCACCTTGCCCTTAATATAGGCTTCTGTATTCAATTTTCGCCATGTAGCAATGGAGGTTGGCAATATTCCATCCATAAAAAAGGCCTCTGCATTAACTTGTAAAAAGCCGACAGATTTGGCTCCTCTTATCTGGTGTTGAAACCCATTTATCGTATTAATCTTGGAGCGATAGTTCGCATTATATGTTAGAAAATTCAGAGGATCTTTTTCAATTCCAACTCTCACCTTAACATTAATATCTTCCTCTCCTAAATTGTTTCCTCTAGTAGTAATCCCCCAGTCTCTATCAAATTCAACTCTTCTAAACCGATCAATAATATTGAAATTTTTACTCAAGTATTCGGTTTCTATGTTTGAAGAAAACATATACGAAGAGTTACCTATTGGCTTTTTAATGATCTCTGCACCGAGCAAAAACGCTTGCCCATTATTATCACTACCATGTAATTCTGAATAAAGGTTCTTATCTAATTGAGAAAACGTTGATTCGAAATAGACTTTACCCTTACTTCCTAAAGCGCCTTCGCCTGTTATTGACACTAATTGCTTCTTATTGGGCGCAGTTAGTAAAATATAAGGAATGTAGCTTCCTTGTCCTTCTCCCACCCATTCATACACCCTGCCCTGAGCAACATATTCTAAAATTCGATAACTCCCCTTGCCTACCCCAACTTCCGTAAACTGAATGGTATATAATTCAGCTAAATTGTTGGTAGTGTGTACAAAAACAGCATCGGTATTGCCACCTACAATTGTGTCCTTTTTAAAGTATAATATTTTATCAGGGCTAAAGTCTGAACGTTTTTCTCCAGGAACCACTGCTTGCTGAAGGCTGTCTCCCGCATTGCTCAAAACCTGCTTATCTCCATCAGATAATGGCCTAAACAACGATTTATTTTTATTATCCTTTTCTTGATAGTAATTAACTCCCAGTTTTATTTTGCCAACCTGTTGAATATGTGAAGCCGTAATAATGGATCTGGCATAGCTTCTCACCGCATATTCATAATCTACTCTAATCCTAGAGTATTTGGTTAAAAGCACATTGCTAGTAAACTCAATTTCTGCCTGATTATAATCAATGGTATAATCATTATCGTAGCCTCTAATTAGCTGTTCCCCATCTAAATACACCTTTTCTGAATTTGCAATAATGATAATAAACCCAAGCCCTTCAGGAGGAGGCACTTTATATGGCCCATAAACACCTTCTTGAATTTCTACTCTTTCAGAAGCAAACTGCCCCTTGGCTGAAGAAGCCCCAACAGATGTTTTTGAGTTCTTCGTAAAATAATCGATGGTTCCTCCCAATACATTTTTTCGGTATTTTAAGAATCGAGTTTCTCCATTTTCCAGTACTACATCTCCACCTGTTACAGAAAATTTATCGTTGTATAACTGAATGAACACTTTGTCAAAATCCTGTAACTGTTGCGTATTCCCTTCGGGTTGAAATGGAATATCCTGATCAGTAATGGAAGCTCGAATATTGAGGTCATCAGAAAGTTTACCCTCCAAATTGAGATTTAAACTTGAATTGATAGATAGATTTTGCGTGTTACCAGTAGCGAAACCCCTGCTAATTTGTCCACTCCTGTTTAATTCTCCCATATCAAAGAGCTCTTGTCTTTTATCCGCATACCCTTCCTTTGACTTAGCTTTATTTTGAGCTACAAAAAGTGCAGTTGAATCATAAAACCTAGTAGAATCCATTTGGTACACTTTTGAAAACACTTTGGGTAAAACAGAAAAACACACTTGCAAACTATCAAAAATTGGGTCTTTGAGCTCAATTTTAAACTCAGTAGCATTTATTGGTACTATTGTATATTTAACACTTTCGTTAGAAAGATAGATTGACTCAATCACTACAATTTGATTGGATACAATATTTGTAGCTTCCGTAATTGTTTGACACTTAACACTATTCTCCTGCGCTTGAGAATCATGCAGGGTTAATAATAATAGCCAACTAATAATTAGCCACCGCATTAGTCTATAATAGGAAATTCAATAATAAACGTTGTGCCCATATTGGGTTCAGAGCTAAAATAAATTTTGCCTTGCATATTTTCAACACCATATTTGGTCATTGCTAAACCAATACCCGACCCTTGCTCCTTGGTAGTAAACTTAGGAATAAACACCTTGTCCATTATTTCTGGCATAATCCCTTCTCCATTATCAGTAATACTAATTACTAACTGTTGATCTATTTGCGTTTCAATTAGTACTTCAACATACGCTTGTTGTGGCTTAATCGATTGTTTGGCGTTTAATAATAAGTTGTTCAATATACGAGATAATAATTCAGGATCAACCATACTATATACCTCTTGATCTACCAGTTGTAACTTAATTAACAACTCTTTATCACCAGAAAAAAGTTCAACCGTTTTTTTTATAACAACCTGCACTTCTACCCTTTTAACTATCGGGCTAGGCATTTTGGCAAACTCACTAAACGATGAAGCAATGCTATTTAATGTTTCAACTTGATCTA
>JAMOMJ010000190.1 GCA_027067135.1 Cyclobacteriaceae bacterium | reverse complement strand
CCAGCAATTAAGCATTGAAAAGCAAGCAGACGAGCCTTATAATTTTGAAATTACCATTCTTAATAAAGGAGGGAAGCAACAGCCTTACAGCATTGAAAATGTGCCTCAATGGCTTGAAGTAAATAAAGCGTTTGGTACATTAGAACCCAATAGCTCAGAAATAATTGAACTTAGTGTGGTACCCGAGCTCACGATTGGGCAATATTCTTTGGATTTGTTTTTAGATACTGATTTTAATTTCGATGAAAAAATTATTCTTGACTTGAGAGTCTTAGGCAATGCACCTATTTGGGATGTTGACCCAAGCTCATTTGAGTACAACATGAACATTATTGGTAAAATTAAAATCAACGGCAGCTTTTCTGAAGATTCCTATACAAAGCTAGCAGCCTTTTCAGGTACTGAGTTAAGAGGTGTTGCTAATTTAGATTACGACCAAAATTATGATGAATATTTCCTCTACCTAAATGTGTTTAGTAATGCCTCCTCTGGAGAAGAAATTACCTTTAAAATTTGGGATGCGGAAGCTGGAAAGATTCGCCAAGCAACAATGGATGGAGCTTCTTCCTATACATTTATTCAAAACGAAGTGCTTGGCTTTAAATCATCGCCTGTGGTGTTTGAAAACACTTCGTTAATAGAGCAAAATCTATCCCTTAATCAAGGTTGGTCTTGGGTATCAATATTTACTCAAGATGCGAATTTGGGTGACTTAAATGCGTTAACTAACTCTATGCAACTATCAGATAATGATATGATTAAGAGCCAAACGAGTTTTGATTTATATGAAACCAATACGGGTTGGAATGGTTCTCTGACTAATGACGGAGGGCTTTCAACAGCTGAGATGTTTAAAATAAAATTGGCAGAATCTAATACACTTTTACTAAGTGGTTCCGAAGTAGGTATTGATACGTGGTCCTTTGATGTAAAAAATGGTTGGAACTGGTTAGCTTACCCATTAAGTAATAATGTAAGTGTAAACGAAGCGTTAGCATTGCTAAATGCCAACGAAGGAGATGTAATCAAAAATCAACAGGCGTTTGCTATTTACGACCCTGTTGTAGGTTGGTCGGGCACGCTTGATTATATGATTGCAGGAGAAGGGTATATGCTTAAGTCCAGCATTGATCAATCATTTACCTACCCCAATATTTTCATCAATGCCCGTACTAGTTCTTCAAGAGAAAATTCAATAATGGAGTTTGATGGCTGGAGAAGTTTTGAACACAACCTAAGTGTGGTGGCTGAAATAATTTCTGATGAACCTTTTACTACGGTCTGGGTTTTGGATTCTAAAGGTAAAATAAGAGGTAAATCGGAAATTAAGAAGATGGATGGTAAAAATCTCAGTTTCATTACTATATATGGAGATAATAGGCCAACAGACCAACTGTTCTTTTACCTTGGAGATGAAATCTCGAAGATTGCCACTTCTACCAGTATTCAGTTTACAGCAAATATGCTTTTAGGAACTGTTAAAAGTCCTGTTTTACTAAGTGTAGAAGATGTTGGCATAAGTGTATATCCAAATGCATTTTCAAATAACTTAAAAGTTCAGTTTAGTGCCAATTATAAACAAACAGCTGATGTTGTTTTACTTGATGCTACAGGCAAAGAAATGTATCGCAATTCGTACGAGGCTGTTGAAGGATTTAATGAGCTATCGGTAGAGCCCAATGTGCCTCCGGGGCTATATCTGTTGTCAGTAAATATCAATGATAAGAAAGAAGTGTTTAAAGTAATTAAGAAATAGATGAGCTACATAAATCATATATTATTTTTTGTGTTAAAGCACAGGAAGCACAGTTTGGTGGTAGTAGCATGGTTCTGCTTTTCAATGAATGCTACGGCTCAAAGCCCCAATTGGACAGTTGACCCAAGCAATTATCAGTACTCTATGACGATGACGGCCTTTTTAAATGTAAACGGAACTACATTATCTAAGGAGGAAGACAAAGTAGCTGCGTTTGTAGGTAATCAAGTTCGTGGTGTGGCCAATGTGCTATATGCCCAATCTGCTGATCGGTATTTGGCTTTTATAACGGTATATGCAAATACAGAAAATGAAGTGCTCAAATTCAAAATTTATGATAGCAATTCAAACACTGAGGTGGATGTTGCTATGGAGCTTAGTTTTAAAATAGATCAGCAACTAGGCTCTGTTTTTCAGGCATTTAGCTTAGCAAGCCCTGCACTCAGTAACCAAGCTGAAATAAAGAACTTTTTCTTTACTGGTATTGATTCGTTATCTACCAATATTACGACCGATCAGGTTAATATTTTAGTTGAATATGATGAGGATTTAACCAATTTAATGCCAGAATTTATAATAAGTAATGGAGCCAACATGTATGTAGATAATGTACTTCATCTTTCAGGAGAAGAAGTTCTTGACTTTTCTGATACAATTGCCTATAACGTGCTTTCACAAGATGAATCTGTGTTTAATGCCTATACAATTATTGTTGCAAACAGACAGACTGATGGAAGTGATGATTTTAAGAGCACTAATGTAATAACCCCTAATAACGATGGTCAAAATGATAATTGGATCGTGCAAGATGTGTTTAAATATAGCAATCACGATTTCAAAATTTACGATGCCAATGGACGAGTAGTTTATGAATCTGTAGGTTATAATAATGATTGGAATGGCAGTTAT
>JAMOMJ010000189.1 GCA_027067135.1 Cyclobacteriaceae bacterium | reverse complement strand
CCGGCATTGAGAGCGTGAGTAGCGCAGACGAAATAGACCCTCTGTATGGCGAGGTTTTGCGAGAAGCAATGGCCAACGGTGTGGAGGTTATTGCTTACCGTGCGGATATCAGCACAGAGTCAATATTATTGACGCGTCCTATTCCAGTTATTATTCAATAAGTAGCCATTACTACCCAGCATCTTTATCTTTTGCCTCAACTCTTGGTTGTTTTGCACTCAGTTGAAGCAACAGTGTACGGCGATCTTTTTGCCCCTTGCCAATGCATTCAATACCCTCTTCTGGGTATTAACCGCCACATGACGTGATAGCACCAAATGATCAAGAAAAGCCTTAAGCTCAATCTTCCCCATGGTTTCAGGGTGTCGCTTATTGTGAAATAAAATAAAATGGCGAACCCATTGGATATAGGTTTGCTCTGTTTTATATGCTAAACCCTCAGTGCGGATAAAAGCACGTAGCTGATCAAAAAATCTGCTGGGTTTATCAGGAACCCTTACCGGAATGTCATTCACATCAAAATCCCTTTTTACTGTATAAATAAACAGTAGTGTTTGAGTTCAAGGCTGTCAATAAAGGTTTTACGGGTCTATATCTGCGCACATGTAACATATCTGGGTATACGGTTTTTCATGTGGTCTATAACCTGCTGATATTAAATAGAATTTTTCGGATAAAAACATTGCGCTAAAAAATAAGCTACCTGGAAATAGTTCCACTTGCATGAAAAACCAGAGTAATAGTTATTTTAATTGTCGTAACATATTGAAAATTAAGGGTTAACCTTTGAAGGGTTATTTTTTTGTACAAAATAGCTCTTTAGGGGATAGTATGCGGGTTAGATAGAATAAAACTGTTATGTTTTTATGGTGTGAATTGTTTGGTACGTTTATTGGAATGATCTAAGAGGAATTATGGATTTTCTAACTGCGACAGTGTTATCAGGTGTTGTTTACGATATGCTAAAAAATGGTATTGGATTGAGTGTATCTAACCTAAATGGCCGTTTAAAAGAATGGATGGTGGATGAAATCGTCTCTCCTGCATTATCTGAAGAGTTAAATAGGTTAAACCTCACGGATGAAATGAGTGAGAAAACACTTGAAAAGGAGATGATGAGGTCGCCGACGCTTATTGAACTTCTAGGCAAGGTAAAAAGAAGAGAAGGGAATGTGATTATTCAAAGTCATAGTGGTAGCGGTGATAATATTGGTGGAAATAAAGTAGTGAATTGAGGAATATTTTAACTATGACTTCAGACGTTGGTCAGCACCATGAGGGTGATGGTGATAATGTGGCTGGAAATAAGTATGAGATCCACAAGCACACTGGTGGGTCACCCTCTAATCTATTATCTTCCTTAAAAGAATTTGAAAAAAAAGTGAAGAAAGAGGAAGGTGCTATTGAGTTCATTGAGAATCTTGCGGAGTACTTAAAAGATTACCCTGAAAGAGAAGTAATAGGATTAGAGGGGAAACTAAATGGTGCAAACATGAACCCATTGGTTGATGAGGCTATCATATTAAAAGAAAGGTTTGCTAAGAAACTATATAGAGGGCAGCTATCAAATAGCTCCCAACAGCTTTATGCTCAGACCTTGGCCTTAATAAATACATTTTTTTGCCATAAAGTTAGACCGTTATTAGACAGTGGAGCTTCAAGGGAGATTATTGAAGCAGCTCTCTTAGAGGACGTATTCTTACCGATATTTAGTAACACTTCCAAAGTGGATATGAGTATTACAATAGATCACATTAGGGGTATGTTGTATTTTTTGACTGGAAAATGCCATACAAAGTGGAGTTAACTCATGCTTGTATATCATCCAGCTTTTGATGCGAACCACTGTGCATATAGATTTTTGCACATATTGTATTGTTCCAAAGCTGAGAAAATTGAGTGGGATAAACTAAGGTTAGCAGATTTCTATTATCTTTTTCCTCATTTGTTAAAATTAATAAAGCCCTTGCCTAAAGCGATTTCCAAGGGGAGAAAATACTTCGTTAAGATACCAGACCCGTACGAAAATGTACCTAATCCTAAGAGATTGATGTTTGATTTAAGGGATATTCAAAATTCAACTATTGCCTCTTTAGTGGCAAAGAATATTGTAAATAAAGAAAGTTTTCATAAGGGGGAAGTTTCATTAGTTATCGAGTCTCTACCTAAGGCACTGATTGAAAGCTTTGATGATAATCCAATTTCTCAAGAAGATTGGTTCAAACTGTTTTCTAAAGAAATACCATTTATAGAATTACTAGGAAGCAAAGGGTTTAAGGCTAGGTCTAAGTTAATGGAGTATCGATATGACAAGTAGCCCCTCATATGTCTTTTTAACTAGGCTTGTTGTGATTAAAAATGGTCGCTATGTTTATGACCAAATATTTACGCGGGGCGTAAATATTATACGTGGAGATAATGGCACCGGAAAATCCACAGTTATGGATCTTATGTATTACGGTTTAGGGGCAGAGTTGAGCGAGTGGACGTCGCCACCGCTTTCATGTGACAAGGTATATGTCGAAATTGAGGTAAATACCGGGATATATGTCTTAAGTCGGGATATTGAAGAAAGTGGTAAGTCCCCTATGTACATATATGAGGGGGACTTTCAATCAGCGATTGATAGTAGCGTGGACTGGTATAAGTATCTGAATCGTCGCTCTGATGAGCG
>JAMOMJ010000188.1 GCA_027067135.1 Cyclobacteriaceae bacterium | reverse complement strand
ATGCTTCTTTTATTTCAGATTGTTTCATAATAAATTAAGCTTGAAATGTTCTAGATACAATGAATTTTGTTTTTACTGGTAACTTTTGAGCCGCAAGACGTAAAGCCTCTTTTGCAGTTTCAATTGGTACACCTGATACTTCAAACAACATTCTTCCTGGTTTAACTACCGCTGCCCAATATTCTACACCACCTTTACCTTTACCCATACGTACTTCAAGAGGTTTCTTTGTAATTGGTTTATCTGGAAATATCATTATCCAGATGGAACCTTCTCTTTTCATAAAACGAGTAGCAGCAATACGTGCAGCTTCTATTTGACGCGATGTCAAGAAATTTGAATCTAAAGATTTTATACCAAAAGTTCCAAAAGCAAGTTGGCTTCCACGTCCGGCATTACCTTTCATTCTCCCTTTTTGCTGTTTACGAAACTTCGTTCTTTTTGGTTGTAACATTTTATTCTATTTAAAAATTACTTTCTACGACGTGATTTGTTTGCACCACCTCGCTTGTTGTTACCGCCTTTTCCACCTTTTTTGGTTAAACCAACCAATGGAGAAAGCTCTCTTTTTCCGTACACTTCACCTTTCATGATCCATACTTTAACACCCAATCTACCATAAGTAGTGTGCGCCTCAACTAAAGCATAATCTATGTCGGCTCTAAATGTTGATAAAGGAATACGTCCATCTTTATAAGATTCAGAACGTGCCATTTCTGCACCGTTTAAACGGCCTGAAATTTGCACTTTAATACCTTCAGCGTTCATACGCATAGCAGCAGTGATAGCCATTTTGATTGCACGACGGTAAGAGATTCTATTCTCTATTTGTCTTGCAATACTAGCTCCTACTAAATGCGCGTCCATTTCTGGTCTCTTAATCTCGTGGATGTTTATTTGTACATCTTTACCAGTAATTTTCTTAAGCTCTTCTTTTAGCTTGTCTACCTCTTGTCCACCTTTTCCGATAATAATACCAGGTCTAGCAGTAGTGATAGTAACGGTTACAAGCTTAAGGGTACGCTCAATAATTACCCTTGACACACTAGCTTTTTGCAAACGAGCATGAACATATTTTCTAATCTTGTCGTCTTCAGCTAATTTATCGCCGTAGTCGTTGCCTCCGTACCAGTTGGATTCCCATCCTCTAATGATACCTAAGCGATTTCCGATTGGATTTGTTTTTTGTCCCATTTATTAATTGCTTTGTGTGTTATCGTTAGCAGCAAGCACAAGTGTTACGTGGTTGCTTCTTTTTCTAATTCTGTGTGCACGTCCTTGTGGTGCTGGACGAAGTCTTTTCAACATACTTCCTCCATCAACACGGATTTCTTTTACAAAAAGATCAGCATCTTCTATTGAAGCTTCTTCATTTTTTGCTTGCCAATTTGCAATGGCAGACAACAATAACGTCTCTAAACGACGTGAAGCTTCTTTTGGGCTAAACTTTAATATATTTAGTGCTTTGTCTATTTTTTCACCGCGAACTAAATCTGCAACTAAGCGCATTTTTCTAGGTGATGTAGGGCAATTATTCAATTTAGCAAAGTACATTGTTTTCTTTGCTTCCTTGATTTTTTCTGCTCTTTCTCTTTTACGAACTCCCATGGCTTATTTTTTTCCTTTGTTTTTTGCACCTGCATGACCACGGAATGATCTAGTTGGCGAAAATTCTCCTAATTTATGTCCTACCATATTTTCTGTAACATATACAGGAATAAATTGTCTTCCGTTATGTACTGCTATGGTTTGCCCAACGAAATCTGGAGTAATCATAGAAGCTCGTGACCAAGTCTTGATTACAGTCTTTTTACTAGACTCCACATTTTGTTGTACTTTTCTATCTAATTTATAGTGAACGTAAGGTCCCTTTTTTAACGATCGTGCCATATCTTATTTCTTTCTACGTTCGATTATATATTTATTACTTGCTTTCGTTTTAGAACGGGTTCTAAATCCTTTTGCAGGAATTCCGTTTCTAGAACGTGGATGTCCACCAGATGATTTTCCTTCACCACCACCCATTGGGTGATCTACAGGGTTCATCACTACCGGTCTCGTTCTTGGTCTTCTACCTAACCATCTTGATCTACCCGCTTTACCTGAAACTAACAATTGATGATCACTATTTGAAATAGCTCCAATTGTTGCTGAACAAGTAATTAATATTAAACGAGTTTCACCAGAAGGTAATTTTACGGTAGCAAATTTTCCGTCACGCGCCATTAACTGTGCGAATGCACCAGCACTACGAGCTAAAACAGCTCCTTGTCCTGGATGTAATTCTATACAAGAAATAATGGTTCCTAATGGAATGTTTTGCAAAAGCATACAGTTACCAATTTCTGGAGCTACTTGATCTCCTGAAACGATGTTCTGACCTACTTTTAGACCACTCTGAGCTACAACATATCGCTTTTCACCATCTTGGTAATTTAATAATGCGATAAATGCAGTACGATTTGGATCATACTCAATTGACGCAACTGTTGCAGGAACTCCTGCTTTGTTACGTTTGAAATCGATAATTCGATAACGTCTCTTATGACCTCCACCTTTATAGCGCATGGTCATTTTTCCTTGACTGTTACGTCCCCCAGTTCTTTTAATCGGAGCTAATAAACTTTTCTCCGGCTTATCAGTCGTAATGGCGTCATATCCATTTACAACTCTAAATCGCTGTCCTGGGGTG
>JAMOMJ010000187.1 GCA_027067135.1 Cyclobacteriaceae bacterium | reverse complement strand
TAAACTTAGCCATGACCATGAAATTGCCAGTACTTTTCGTGATAGAAAATAACGGGTATGCCATGGGTACTTCTGTGGCTCGTACATCTAATGTTACAGATCTTTCGGAATTAGGTAGAGCCTATGAAATGCCTTCGGTTACGGTGGATGCCATGAATGTTGAAAACGTGCACGATGCTGTTGTAATTGCTGCCAAGAGAGCTCGTAAAGGAGAAGGCCCAACCTTGTTAGAATTTAAAACCTATAGGTATAAAGGACACTCGATGTCAGATCCTGCTAAGTATAGAACCAAAGAAGAACTGGAAGAATACAAAAAACTTGACCCGATAGAGCAAGTGAAGCAAATTATCTTAAAAAATAAGTTTGCAAAAGAAGAAGAATTGATTGCAATGGATAAATTGCTGAAAGAAAAAGTAATGAAAAGTGTACAGTTTGCGGAGGAGTCTAATTTTCCTCCTGCAACTCAAGCATTTGAAAATGTGTATGTTCAAGAAGATTACCCATTCGAAATGGGGTAAAATAATATGAAAGTGGTATTATTGCACCCGGAAATTTAAGAGCGATGGCTAAGAAAGCAAAAAAACATGAGGATGGAGTATTGGAAAGTGCAGAAGTACTTGCCGAGCAACTTACAAAATCAGAACAATTTTTAGAAGATCATAAAGTTACAGTATTTTCAATTGCAGGTGTATTGGCAATTGTACTAGCAAGCTATTTTGGATATAACTATTATTTAGATAGTCAAAATTCGTTGGCACAAGACGAAATGTTTCAATCTGTGTATTATTATGAGCAAGACAGCCTAGATCTTGCACTAAATGGCGATGGTAATTATTACGGATTTATTGACATCATTGAAAATTATGGGTCAACTAATGCAGGAAATCTAGCTAATTTTTATGTTGGTTCTATTTATATGAAGAAAGGCACTTATGCTTCGGCAATCCCATTTTTAAATGACTTTAGCAGCAACGATTATGTAATTCAGGCAAGAGCCTATAGCTTATTAGGCGATGCTTATATGCAGCAAGAGGATTATAATAAAGCCGTAAACTATTATGCAAAAGCAGTAACTTATAAACCAAATGAGTATTTCACTCCTGTTTATTTATTAAAGGCGGGATTGGCATACGAGAAACTCGAAAACTTTAGTAAGGCGGCTGAGCAATACGAAGCTATTGTAAAGAACTATGCAAAATCTAACGAAGTTGATAAAGCGAAGAAGTATAAGGCAAGACTACAGTCGAAATCCTAATCTATAAACACATTTAATGTAAAGGGGTAGGATGAAAATCTTACCCCTTTTTTAATTTTAAAGACATGGCAAGTAACCTAAAAAACTTGAGTGAGTACTCTGATAGAAACACAGGAGGTGTTGAAGACAAGCAATTTGGAATTGTTGTAGCTGAGTGGAATGAAACCATTACGGGGGCTCTTTTAGAAGGAGCTATTGAAACACTTTTGGAACAAGGGGTTAACCGTGACAATATAAAGGTGCATTATGTTCCTGGTAGTTTCGAACTTTCACTTGGTAGCCAGTTTTTGGCTCAGCAAGAATCAATAGATGCGGTTATTACGCTAGGCTGTGTTATTCAAGGCGAAACTCGGCACTTCGATTTTATTTGCGATGCGGTGGCTAATGGAATTACCAATGTTGGCCTTAAATATAATAAACCTGTAATTTTTGGTGTGCTTACTACCAACACTATGCAACAAGCATTGGATCGTGCAGGTGGTAAACATGGCAATAAAGGCGAAGAAGCCGCTATTACAGCAGTAAAAATGCTTCAATTCTAATCTAGATTTAACAATAAAATGAAGGTATTAAAGTTTGGTGGCACTTCTGTTGGAAGTGCTGAAAGGATGCAGCTTGTTTCAGAAATAATAACAGCTACTTCTGAACCTAAAGTTATCGTGTTATCAGCTGTTTCAGGAACCACCAATAAATTGGTTGCCATTGGTGATTTATTGCTTTCTAAAAAGCAGGTTGAAGCTAGTGAACTTATTGAGAAGCTATATAGTGAATACCAAATCTTTATTACTAAGTTATTATCAAAAAGCAAACAGGTAGAATCAGCAAAAAAAGTAGTTGAGAACAGTTTTGTGCTAATGCGTAATTATTTGAATTACCCATTTGGCCGTTCAAAAAACAATGAGTTAGTTGCTCAAGGAGAATTATTATCAACGAACTTGTTTAACCTCTTTCTAGAAGAGAATGGCATAAAATCAAAATTGTTGCTTGCACTGGACTTTTTGCATCTCAACTCAAAAGGAGAGCCGGTAGTAAAGGATATGGCTGAGAAGCTAAATTCGAGACTTAAGGAAAATAACGACCATCAATTATTTATTACACAAGGATTTATTTGTTTAAATAATGAAGGAGATATAGATAACCTTAAAAGAGGAGGAAGTGATTATTCTGCTTCGTTAATAGGAGCAGCTCTTAAAGCAGATGAAATCCAAATTTGGACAGATATTGATGGCATGCATAATAACGACCCGCGAATTGTGGAAACAACAAAAGCTATCAAGCATTTATCTTTCGATGAAGCAGCAGAGCTTGCTTATTTTGGAGCCAAAATATTGCACCCAGCTACAATACTACCAGCTCAGGAAGCAGCAGTTCCTGTTCGGTTAAAAAACACAATGGAACCTCAGGCAGAAGGTACGCTAATTGATAAAAACATAGAGGATAGAAGTGTAAAGGCAGTGGCAGTTAAAGATGGAATTACAGCTATTAAAATTAAGTCATCACGCATGTTGTTAGCACATGGCTTCTTACTTAAAATATTTCAAATTTTCGATTTTTATAAAACGCCTATCGACCTTGTAACAACTTCAGAAATAGCCGTGTCTTTAACCATTGACGACACAACCCATCTTAAGGAATTAGTAAAAGAATTAGAGCAGTTAGGAGTAGTTGAAGTTGATGGAAGCCATTCAATTATTTGCTTGGTAGGTAACTATATTCTGAAAAATTCAGAGGTTATTAAAAACTTATTCCATTCATTAGAAGAATTGCCTGTTAGAATGATTTCATTAGGAGGAAGTAAGAATAATATTTCAGTATTGGTAAACACTGAATATAAGCTTAAAGCGCTTCAAAATATTAATCAGGGAGTATTTGGTATGTAGGATGTAGGCTTCTTATAAGTAGAAGAAAATGAGCCAAACAGCTATGAAAATGGGTAATAATATAGGAATTGAAAACCTAATGATGTACCCAAAAAACGAAGGCATTTTAATGCCAAGTTGCTCTGCAATAGATTTTACCATAAAGTTTGGCCCATTCCCTATATAGGTCATAGCGCCAAAAAATACTGCAGCAACAGAAATAGACTGTAGTAACAGGATGCTATCGTGGTAGCCTCCAGCCGCAAATTGGCGTACATGCTCAATATTATTAATATTTGCCCCATCAGATGCCATGGCAGCAGCTAAAAAGTTAAGGTAAGTTGGAGCGTTATCTAGTATTCCAGACAACAGTCCGGTTCCCCAATACAAGGTGTTATGAGTAATCATTGCAGCACCTTCCGGTGATTGAGCAAAATTGCCTACCATCTCCAAAGCAGGCATCATAGTGCCAAATATGCCAATAAAAATAAAAGCAACTTCCTTTATAGGCTCAAAGCTAAAATCATTCTTTTTTAGCAAGTTTTTATCCGCCATAAGGTAGGAAGTGGCTGCAACTGATAACATAATAATTTCACGAATAAAAGAAAATTTTTGTCCATCATAATGAATGGCAGGTACCCAGTCAAACACATTAGGGTCAAGAAAAACAGCACCAATTACAATAGCCAACCATACAAAATTTATTCCTCCGATAATAGAAATCTTTCCACTCCTATTTTCATCTTTTATTACCTTTTTATTTTTAACATCAAAAAAGTAGAAAACAATAAGCAATACAATAATGGCAAAAATCCAAGAAGGTAAATTATGGGTTAAAGTCCATTCGAAAGGAACCCCTTTTAAAAACCCTAAAAATAATGGAGGGTCACCAATAGGAGTAAGAGCACCTCCAACATTACTCACAATAAAAATGAAAAATATTATATGATACGATTGAATACGTCCTTTATTTAACCTTAAAAAAGGCCGAATTAAAAGCATAGAAGCTCCTGTGGTACCTATAATGTTCGCAATAATGGCTCCGGTTAGTAAAATAGCAACATTGGTAAACGGAGTTGACTTTTTATCAACACTAATCATAATGCTACCTGAGGCAATGAAGAGCCCTGTTAGTAGCGCTATAAATTGCACATATTCAAAAAAAGCATGTACAGGGGCGTGAACGTTATGAATCCCAAAAACATAATATAATACAACCACAGAGGCCAAAACAATTGCGACTTTCGGATAATTATGATGCCAAAAATGTTCGAAAAACAATGGGCCAGTGGCAATCATAGCCAATAACAACACAAAAGGGATTACTGACCAACCCGCTGCAAAATGATGTTCACTGTTGGCATGCTCTTCGGTTGTTAGTTCGGTATGAGCTCCTCCTTCGTCAACTTGTTCTGAAAGAGAGGGTTCAGTTCCTAAAGAATAAACAGGGGTATTGGAGCTAAAAATTAACACAAATATGAGAACTAAAGTTAGAGTTGCTAACTTAAAAAATTGAGGTTGATTTGAAAACATAAGCCTAAAACTATGAAATAATTTTATTATGGGGAGGTCAATTAATTAAAAATCCATGTTCAAGTTGATTATAAGTGCAATATTTGTGATTCTCCTATAAAAAGTAATATTCTCTTAACGATGAATGCTGTAATTGACATTGGTAATACGAAGATAAAAGTAGGTTTGTTTGCGAGTCAAGGAATAAAGTCAATTTCAATTCTTAATTTAGAAGAAGTTATCCCTTTCCTAAGCCTAAATAAAGTGCAAAATGCATTAGTCAGTAATGTTGCACTTAATTGTGGTTTTTTAAAAAAACTGAATAAAACTATTGCCAATGTAAATGAATTAACAATAGAAACTTCATTACCAGTTTTTACTTCATATACTACCCCTAAAACACTTGGGGTTGATCGGTTAGCAGCCTGTGTAGCTGCTCGTAATTATACTAAGGGCAATGTGCTTGTAATTGATGCAGGTTCTTGTATTACTTATGATTTATTAACAGTTGAGAATAATCATCTTGGTGGGTTAATTTCACCTGGCATAAAAATGAGGCTTAAGGCCATGCACACTTTAACTTCGAATTTGCCGTTAGCTTCTTTTGAAAAGCCGCAATTAATTGGCACTTCTACTACAAAATGTTTACAAAGTGGGGCTACTAACGGAACTTTAGCAGAAATGAAAGGGCTTATTAAGCAGTTTCAGGATGAATTTCAAAATTTATCAATAATAATTGGAGGAGGAGACGCTGTTTTTTTTGATAAAACTTGGAATTGAACACCTTTGTGGTTCCAAATTTGGCAGTAGAAGGATTATATACAATTTTTAAGTATAATGAGTAGGTATAAAAAGGCATTTTTTATAGGGTTATTAGTTTCCGTTGCGTGGTCTAATCTAGCTCATGCACAGGTAACACATTCGCCCTATTCATCCGTTGGTGTTGGAGATATTCAAGACCCAACCACGGCCGCAAAATTTGGCATGGGTGGTTTGGGAGTAAGTAATGGGACATACTTTAGCTTAAACATAGTTAACCCTGCATTGCTTCACTATAATAGAGTTGCTCTCTTTTCGGCAGGCCTGTTAGGAGAAACTAAAACCATTAATCAAAATAACTTTGAGCCTTATGCTGCAGGTTCTGGTCAATTAAACCATATAGCACTTGCTTTTCCTTTAATTTCCGGAAAACTTTCTACCTCTTTAGTGCTAAACCCGTACTCTGCGGTTAATTATGATGTGTTTTTTCAAGCTCCAATAGTAGGCAACCCTACAGATTCCGCTTTTGTTACAGCCAAAGGGGATGGAGGAATCGATCAACTTAGCTTATCGTTTGGTGGAGAATTATTTGAAGGATTTTCATTAGGAGTGAGGACTAGCTACATGTTTAGTTCCATTCGCAAAGAAGGAAAATCTGTTGTTCCATTATCTTTACCAGCAAATAATAATTATGTGGCTACTGTAAACGAAAGGGTTAGCTTTCAAGATTTTACATTTGGGCTAGGCTTTGCATATAAACTAAAAGTTAATGAAACGTCTTCTGTTAATTTTGGTGCCACTTACGATTTTAAAAAAGATTTAAAATCAAAACTCTTTGTTCGATTCGATCAAGAACTATTATCAGGAGCTACCGTATTTGCAGACACCTTGTCCGATAATGTGCCTATAACAGTAACACTACCAGAAAAATTAGCAATAGGTGTTTCTTATAACCATAATAATAAACTGCTAATTGGGTTTGATTATTCCTCTCAAGATTGGACGAATAGCCCAAGCTTTCAAACAGGTGAAACTATATACACAAAGCGAGAAAAGTATGTTCTTGGAGCTGAAATTACTCCGGATATTGCGAGCATAAATAACTACTTTAAAAGGATGACTTATAGGATGGGGGCGAGTTTTACAAACACACCCTATATATTTGGAGATACACAAATTACAGATTTTGGCATTAATTTTGGGTTATCTCTTCCAGTTGTACGATTTTCGAGCCTCGATTTTGGTATCCAGATGGGAACACGAGGCACTTTAACAAACAATTTGATACAAGAAAACTATTTTAAACTGTATTTTGGGGTTAGTTTCAACGATAATCGTTGGTTTGTACAACCCAAATTTAATTAATGAAAACTTAAAGAGTAATGAAAAAAATACTTGGAACACTAGCGTTATTATCCTTGGCAGTAATAAGCTCGTATGGACAGAAAGGATGGAAGTGGCCTGAAGATTCGGCTACTAAAGTAAAAGCAATTGAAATGAATGTAATTCAGTCGGATGCTGTAAAAATGGGAGACTTTAAAACAGCCCTTCCTGCTTTAAAATGGCTAATTGCTAATGCGCCTGACTTAAATAAGTCGTTATACATTAATGGCTCTAAAGCATACGAGAGCTTTGCCAAAGCAGCTCAAAAAGAAGAAAAAGAAGCAAATGCTGCACTTAAATCAGCCACTGACAAAGCGGCTGCTGAGGCAGTTCTTGCAGAGAAATCAGCATTGCGAGAAGCTTATGCAGATACATTACTTACTATGTATGATATGAGAATTGAGCATTTTGGAGATAAACCAAATGTGTTAAACCGAAAAGTGTTTAAAGCATATAAGTATTTTGTAAAAGACTTTTCTAAATCAGAGTGGTTACTTGAAATGTTTGACGAAGCATTTGACATCGGGGGAGATAAAATACCTGATGGTAATTTGGTGGCTTACATGAATGTGATAAAAGTAAACGCTAAACTTAAAAAAATTAATGAAGAAGCAATCTTAGTTAGGTACGATAAAATATCTGAAGTAATAGATAAAAAATTAGCAACAAACGAAGCTAAGGGAAAAAGTAACGACACCTTAATTAAAAAGAAAAGCGCAATAGATGGTATTTTGATGGATATTGTAGATATAAACTGTGAGTTTGTAGAAACTAATATGGCTCCTAAATTTGACGAGAACCCTAATGATTTAAAGCTTGTAAAAAGGATGTTCACTTTTATGCTAAATGGTAAGTGTACCGATTCTCCATTATTTTTAAGTGTTTCTATGCAATTGCAAAAAATGGTGCCGGATTATGGTTTATGTAAAATGATTGCATCTAAATGTGTTGCGAATAAAGATTATTCGCACGCCCATTCTTATTACACTCAAGCATTAGAGTTAACAGAAGATGGTATGAAGAAGTCAGAAATCTATGTGAGCCAGGGTAAAGTATATTCTGCACAAAAAGATAAAGCTAAGGCAAGAGCAATGTACAGCCATGCCATAGCAGCAGATCCTTCAAACAAGGACGCCTATGTTGGCATCGGAGATCTTTATTTCCATAGCTTTAAGCAATGTAAAGAAGAAGAAGATATGGTAAAAGATAGATTGGTGTTTATTGCTGCCTATAACGAGTATAAAAAAGCTGGTAACGCTAAGAAAATGGCTGCAGCAAAAGAGCAATTTCCATCTAAAGAAGATTTGTTTAATGGAGATTATACTGTTGGCCAAACACTATCTATTGCTTGTTGGATTAACAAATCTGTAGTATTACAAACACGTGACTAATACTGGTCGATACTAATTACAAGGCTGATTTATCCTGATGAACATTTGGGTAAATCAGCCTTTTTTATGTTAGATAATTAAAAAAAATGCTCAAGATAAGCATAGTACTATTGTCTCTATTTATTTTCTCTTGCGAAAAAGAAGTCGCAGAAAAAGAAGAGACTCCGCAGACATACACAGGCCCTCTTAGCAGGCTGTTGGATGCAACTATTGTGTATAGTGATTCCGCAAAGCAAAAAGCGGTAGTTGAAGCAAAGGAGTTACTAGATTTGCAGAATGGAGATAGAGAAGTGCCTCAAGGAATGTTTATCACTTTCTTTGAAAAAGACGGCTCTATTTCGGCAACTTTAAGAGCTAATTATGCTTATTATTACAAAGAGGAAGATCGTTGGAAAGCAACGGGAAATGTAATTGTTAATAATATAGCCAATAAAGAAACACTTAAATCGGAAGAACTCTTTTGGGAGCCTAAGAAAGAAGATGTTTATACTGAAAAGTTTGTTAGAATTGAAACGCCTGGTGAATTGATGACTGGAACTGGGTTAAAAGCAAAACAGGATTTTTCGGAATGGACCTTGAAAAACCCCGAAGGAATAATTGATGTAGAAGATGAAGGAGCCTAAACCAAAATCAAACTTAACTAATATTCTATTGCTATTTTTTAGCGGAGGAATTATGGTAATTGGAGTACACCAAACTATTACTAATGGATTCGAGAATTCCTATTGGTTATTTATGGTAGCCATTGCACTGTTTTTATATTATCAGGTAAGAAAAAATAAGGATAAACAGGAAGCTAACAAACCTCCAATGAACAGGAGAGCCAAGCGATTTATGGATCGCAATCACTAGACTTTAAAATTTGGAAGATTTACCTGTTATAGTCAGTACCTTATTCTTTTCAGCCTTCTTTTCTGGAATAGAAATAGCTTTTATATCGTCAAATAAACTGCAACTAGAGGTGCAAGCTAAAAATGGCAGTTGGGCAGACAAGGTATTGGTGAAATTTTTAAAAAACCAAGCAGGATTTTTAGGCACTACGCTTATAGGTAATAATATTGCGCTAGTAGTCTATGGTATTTTTATGGCAAAGGCCATAGACCCTTGGTTAAACGAACTACTTCCTGTTATCTTAAATGAACCAATAAGCCATTTAGTCCTTCAAACATTAATTTCAACACTATTAGTATTATTTACAGCCGAATTTTTACCCAAAAGCTTATTTTTACTTGAACCCAACAGAGTATTAAAGTGGTTGGCCTTACCAATGCTTTTAATTTATTACGCCCTTTGGCCACTCACCAAAGTGGTTACTTGGGTTTCTAAATTACTTATTGTCCGTGTGTTTAGGTTGTCCTACAACGAAACCAAACCTGTGTACGGTTTGGCAGACTTAAATACCTATATAAAAAACTTGGTAAGCCCAGAGGAATCTACCGAAGGGATGGAAGATGCTCCGGATGTTGACGAGGAGATTTTTACGAATGCCTTAGAGTTTAAAAATTTGCAAATTAGAGACTGTATGATTCCTCGTACAGAAATTGTGGCTATTGACATTGCTGACAAAATGGAGGAATTAACAGATGCACTTATTAAAAGTGGGCATTCAAAAGTTCTAGTGTACGAAAATAATATTGATAACATTTTAGGCTATTGCCATGCACATGAGTTGTTTAAAAAGCCAGATTCCATAAAACAGATAATGACGCCTATTACCATAGTTCCGGAAACCATGAGGGCTCAAGAACTTATGGTAAAGTTTATTACCGATAAAAGAGGGATTGCCGTAGTTGTTGATGAGTATGGAGGCACCAGTGGACTGGTTTGCTTAGAGGACTTGATTGAAGAAATTGTGGGAGAAATTCATGATGAGCATGATGTCGAGGATTTAATTGAAGAAAAGATAGACGACAACACATATAAGCTCAGTGCCAGGCATGAGATAGAATATTTAAAGGACAAATATGGATGGAATCTTCCAGAAGGCGAATACGAAACCCTAGGAGGACTATTACTAGCAATAATAGGAGATATACCAAAGGCAGGTCAGGTGATAGAATTTGAGCCTTTTTCAGCTCAAATTATAGAAATGGAAGAGAAAAGAATTCTATCGATTGAGCTAAAACTGAATAAGAAATAAGACTTTTCAGAAGCTTGAAAAAGTGTACTTTCTATGTACTATATAGTATTAGATAATTCCATTTGGTTTTGTGGGCATTAAGTGGCTATTTTTGCGGTCGTTAAAATAGAAAAAATGGCATTAATTAATACGTTAAGGGAGAAAGGAAGCAAATTTATCATAGGATTTATAGCAATTGCTATTGGTTCATTTGTGCTTACAGATTTGCTAAGTGGGCAAAATTCAATTCTAGCAGGAAACGATCGCGAAATAGGCGAAATAGCTGGGGAATCAATTTCATACGACCAGTTTCAGGAAAAAGTTGATATACTCGTAAATAATTATGCTGCTAATTTTGGAAGAAACCCAGGGGCAGCAGAGCTTACATCTTTAAGAAACCAAGCTTGGCTATTATTAGTAGCTGAAAAATCTTTTGAGAAAGAATATGCTGAGTTAGACATAACAGTTAGCCCAGAAGAGTTGGTTGATATGGTGCAAGGAAAAAATATAAGCCCCGATATTCAAAGAATTTTTATCGATCAAGCAACTGGGAAGTTTAGCAAAGACCAGCTATTGCAAACATTAAATCAATTGAGTGCAAGTCCTCAAGGTAGAGCTCAATGGAGGCAGTTTGAGGAAAGCTTAATTCCTGCAAGAAAAAGAATAAAACTAGATAACCTACTTGATAAATCTACTTTTGTTACCGATGCAGAAGCAGAACGTGAGTATAAAGATCAAAACACAGTAGCAGAAATAGAATATTTACATGTTCCGTTTTATGCCATAAACGACTCTTCTGTTTCAGTTACAGATGCAGACCTTACGGCTTACATCAAAAACCACGAGGAAGAATATAAGGTTGATTGGTCACGCTCAATTGAGTATATTTCTATTCCAATTATCGCTTCTTCCGAAGATTCTTTGGAATATAGAGACGAGCTAAGAAAAATTAAAGAGGAGTTTGAAACAGTAAGTGACGATTCTTTATATGCAGCTAGCAATTCAGATGGAGGAGAGTTTTTTGAAACGTATTCAATCAATACACTTCCTTTACTTATTGCATCTAACTTAAATATTATTAAAAAAGGAACGGTAATAGGGCCTTATATCGATGGCGGTAATTATGTGCTTTATAAATTATCAGATATTTATGAAGATACGGTAGGTGTTGCCAAAGCGCGCCATATTTTAATTAAATGGGACGATGATAGCGATGCAGCAAAAGCAAAGGCAAGAAAAGAGGCTAATGCTGTGTTGGCAGAAGTTAGAGGTGGAGCTGATTTTGCAGAAGTTGCTAAGGAGAAAAGTAAAGACGGAGGATCTGCCATTAATGGTGGTGATTTAGGATGGTTTTCAACCGGACAAATGGTATCAAATTTTAATGATGCCGTTTTTAATTCAACTAAAACCGGTATTGTACCTCGTTTAATAGAAAGCCAATTTGGGTTTCATATTATTGACATTACAGAATTGCCTTCATATACAAAATATAAAGTGGCAACCGTAGGAATCGAAATTACCCCTAGCGACAAAACAAGAGATGAAGCTTTTAGAAAAGCAGATTACTTTGCTGGTACAAGTAGTAATTACAACGATTTTAAAACCAATGCGGAGAAAGAAGGATATCAGGTATTAGAAGCTTCTAATATTGAACCCAACGATGAAAATATTACTCGTATTGGTAAGGCAAGGCAAATTGTTGCCTGGTTGTTTAGAGATGCAGAAGAAGGAAAGGTTTCTCCAGTAAATGAACTTGATAACCAGTATGTAATTGCTGTAATGACAGGTGAGCAAGAAGAAGGCCTATCGGATATTGAGATGGTAAGAGTTGAAGTAACGGCTAAGGTAAAAAATGAAAAAAAAGCAGCAATGATTGGAGAGAAACTAAAAGACCTTTCTGGTTCGTTAGAAGAAATGGCAACTAGTTATGGAGCTGATGCTAATGTATATACAACTAGTGATCTTAAGATTTCTGCAAATACAATAGCCAATGCAGGTAAAGCACCTGAAGCAATTGGTGTTGCATTTTCATTAGAAGAAGGTGCTGTTTCAAAACCAATTACCACTGAAAATGGTGTGGTAATAATTAAATTAGAAAATATAACTCCTGCAGCTGACATAGCTGATTATAGCTTACATGCTAGTAATTTATTAAGAAACAGAGAAAGCAGGTCTTCCTATTACCTTGGGCAATTGGTTGAAGACGAAGCTCAAGTGAAAGATTTACGTTATAAGTTTTATTAAACTTTAAATTAAGCATATTAAGATTAGG
>JAMOMJ010000186.1 GCA_027067135.1 Cyclobacteriaceae bacterium | reverse complement strand
ATGGTCACCCTGCATTTATTTCAGGATATAAAGACATCATTTGCCCAGATTCTGAAATAAATTAAGGATGACTTGGTTTATATATATGCGGCTTAAATGGGTAACCCTAAAACAATATTCGATACTGAGGTATTACAAAAAGTCCTAACTGGTATCTCTTGTCAACTGTGCCTGTGGCAGCATTAAAAAACTCTTCAAAAATATTCTCCCGGTTTGTTATATTTTGTATATCAATTAAAAATTCCTGCGAAATTCGTTTCATATCTATTCGATACCCTATTTTAAAATCAGTTCTAAAATAGGGGTCATATTGTAACGAAAAAGCTTCCGAATTAACATAAACAGTTTCACCTTCAATTATAGATTGATTTATATCTATAGGTGTGTAAAACCTACCACCAGAAAAAGTGAGTTTTAAATCTGTAGTAAGCACCCCCGATTTACCTATTTTAAACTCTTTACCTCCCAGGGTATTTAGTATATATTTATTATTAAAAGCAGTGTTTCTCCATACCCCATCACTTCCCTGGTATTCCGATTCGAATAGGGAGCCTGTGATTAGAAAATAGTATGAGTTGCTAAAGTTTTTTTCCAATGTTAGTTCAAGACCATAATTTCTACCTATACCCTGGTTTACCAAATTAGGCTCCATTTCAAAAACAAACGAAACTCCTGAATTAAGAATTGAGTAAGAACTAGAGAAAGACTCAATTGGCACTTCAAAAAGTGACTGATAATAACCTTCTAGCTTAAGGTGTAACCTTTTGCCTATTACTTGACTGACTCCAGCAGAAAAGTGATGGCTTCTTGTAAATCCAACAAACTCATTTGTGTTCCTCGGAAACCCTCTAAACTGAGAATAGTTAACAATTAAAGGCTGCATTTGGCTGTGTAAACCATACCCAAAAGTTATATTAGTGTTTGATACTGTATTATATTGAAGCCCTAACCTTGGCTCAACACTAAGCTGCTCAGTTAATCCTAAATATTGCAAGTGCAACCCTGCAACTGCTCGAAACCGATCGTTAAATTTAATCTGGTATTGGCCATAAATTTGGCTTAATAAGGTGCCACCATCTGCATCCGTATCTTTAAACCATTCTCCTAAAGCATCTCGTATGCTATCTTGAAAGCTAACATTATAATAATTGAGGTTAACCCCTAATTCTACTTTGTTTTGTGCATTTATTTTTGAGACCAATTTAGTATTAATCACATAATTTGCTTGCTCTTGATTATTTCGAATATCTTCTATTTTTTTGTTAACTGGGTTATTTTCAAGAGAATCAATAATAACGGATGAAGACCTGTAACTTGTTGCAACAGATGTGTTTAAATGGGTGTTTTTATTAAAGTAATAGGTGTGTTTTAGGCCTACTACACCAATTTTTGCATCGTTTTTAAGATCAGTGGTTGTGTATAAATTTCCTTCGCTATCTTCTTCTTCAACAGGCTCAAAGTGAATTTCGCTAATGCCACCCAGCCCAAAAAGTTTAAAACTGCCTGCTTTTTTAGTTGGAAAGTCTAACGCAAAGGTTAAATCTTGGTATTGTGGAATGGCGGCTCCTGTTCCAAAATCTACACCCAAAGCTTGAAAAACACCTAAAGTAGAATACCTGTAATTTACCATATAGGAGGCGCGAGCATTTTTAGAAAAGGGTCCTTCTGCACCCAGTTCAAATCCATTAAATCCTAACTGACCTGTGTATTCTCGGGTAAACCCATTCCCTTTTTTCATTTGTAAATCGAACACTCCTGACACAGTATTACCATAAGCTGCCGGATATGCTGAGGTTATAAAATCTGAATTAGAAAGGTTGTTATTATTTAATATACTTACTGGGCCACCCGTAGAACCAAACGAATTATAATGGTTGGGACTAGGGATATCAATACCATCTAGCCGCCATAATAAGCTTACCGGTGAGTTACCTCTAACTACTATATCGTTTCTGGAATCATCGGCATTGGACACCCCTGCATAATTACTTGCCATTCGGGCAACATCATTTCTTGAACCAGCATACCTTCGTGTTTCGGCTACATCAAAGGTTCTTACACTTGAAATTGCAGCTTCGTTATTTATTACACGTTCACTTTGGGCTGTAATAACAATTTCATTCATGGCTTGTACATCTTCCTCTAAACTTGCATTTGCGATAAGTTCTTTTCCGACTTCTAAAAGTTGCTCATTAAGATAAGTATCTTTATATCCTACAAAGCTTATTTTTAGACTAATCCGGCCAACAGGCACATTTTCAATTTCATACAATCCATTAATATCCGTTACACCACCAAGCAGTGGGTCTGTACCCAATACCACCACGGTAACCCCTACCATAGGGTATTGAGAGTCTATATCCTTTACGGTGCCTCTAATAGTTTGGGTTTGCGCTTTTGCGCTAATTGCAGCTATTGTTGTTATCAATAATAATAGCATAAGTTTTACTGTACGCATAATTTTAGTTTTTTACTAGCATCTGTCTATACTCTATTAGCTGTCGGGTTATAGACAAAACACTAATTAGTACTGACAAACAAATTATTTAAGAGTTGTAATTAGTTGCAACTATATTTCTATTAACTATCAAAATCAGTTTAAAAACCTTAAAAAGTGCTGAATTGGCAGTGTAAAGTGTTAATCAGGACAAATAGAATGCTCAACGGGAAAATGCAGTGCCGAATGGGAAGCTACACTTGCTTTAAATGATAGTGTTT
>JAMOMJ010000185.1 GCA_027067135.1 Cyclobacteriaceae bacterium | reverse complement strand
ATATATGAGCACCCCAAATGGCACCAAGTAATGCAGATATCCCCACCCATAAACTATAAGGAAAAATAAAAATACCTTTACTTTTAAACCCAGCTATGCCAGAAATATTTTGAAAAAAAGTTGCAATTCTGTTCGTGCCATTGGCCATTGATGGCGGTAATCCTAAGAATATTAGCATAGGCAGTGTTAATAACGAACCTCCACCAGCAACGGTGTTTATAAACCCAGCTACTATTCCAACTATAATTAATAATCCTGCTTGTAAATAATCCATTTATAACTATATCGAAAAAAACATGCCATTCATCGATTATTATGTTTGTTCAACGACAATTACAATTTTGACCTGTTAGAATTACTATATTGTTTCTGCAATGATACGACTTTCCATAATTCTGCTTTTTAGTTGGCAAATTATGTTCGCTCAAAATAAGAGTGCTGCTTATAAAAAGAGCAGTATTCAATTGGGGCTGTTCCCTGGCATTAGCACCAATGGGCTTGATCCTGGTGAGTATGAGAATCTATTCTCTCTCAACCTGTTTACCGGGTACGGTTATAGTACCCGCTATTTTGAATTAAACGGGTTAGCCAGCTTTAATACAGCTTCGGCTAGTGGCATTCATATTTCGGGTATAGCCAATTTTATTGGAGGCAACGAAATGGTTGGGCTTACCGAAAAAGAAAAAAGAAGACAGCGTAGAAAAGGCTATGAAACCAATTTAACAGGATTTCAAATCTCTGGCTTCTTAAATTATACGGGAACCAATACCGAAGGAGCTCAGCTTACAGGTGGGGTAAACAATACACAGAAATACTTAATTGGAGCTCAAATTGGAGGGTTATTTAATTACGTGGGTAGCTTTACAATGGGCACTCAAATAGCGATTTTGGGCAATTACTCTAAAAAATCAATGTCAGGTGTGCAAATTTCGCTGCTGCTTAACACAACACAGGGGAGTAGTACTGGAATTCAATTGGGCGGGTATAACCATTCGGGCGTTATTAATTCAACCAAAGGACCGAACCCAAGTACTAACACGGGTATGCAAATAGGAGTAGTAAACACCACAGGTAATATGGGCGGTTTTCAAATAGGTGTGCTAAACATAGGAGATCGGGTTGCAGGTACTCAAATTGGCATTATTAATATTTTCAAAATGCCCAAACCAGTTGATTATAAAGCAGGGCCTGCATTCGGGTTATTAAACATTGGAGGTATTATGAATCCTAGATTTTACGTTTCAGAATTATTTTTAACCAATTATGGTTTATTTACAGGTAAAGGTCTCAATTCAAAAGTTAGATTTGCCTCAAGATTTGTTTATTCGTATAACGAAATCACTTTTTCAACTAATTATAAACAAGAGCGAGAAATTAAATGGGGGGCTAGCTATCGATTTGGGATAATTTCCTTCACCAAATCGCAAGACCCCAATGTATGGCATAATTACTTTAATTTCTCAGCAGAATTGGGGCATTATAACCTTAATAAGAAGTTAGACGATCAACTGCGAATGCGATATGCGGTTCATATCGAGTTAGGCTCAAGGTTATCTAGGAAGATGAGTTCTTTCTACCCATTTATTGGGTTGTCTTATAATTATATGCCTAATGCCATTGTATCTTCTCCTGAGTTCTTAGCAACTACAACAAGGACAGGCAAACTCTGGGCAGGTTATTCGGTAGGGATTATGATTCATTGATTTTAATGGTTGTGTAGAGGTAGATTCAATTTAAAAATGAGCGTACCTTTGTTGTATGCAAAGCTTTCCAATAACCTATGATGAACCCCTGTTTAGGCCTCCCAGCGAAGGAAACTCCCTAATTATTCAGGTAACACTCGGCTGCTCTTGGAACAAGTGCTCGTTTTGCGAAATGTACGCATCCAAATCGTTTAAAGCTCGAAAAGAGGAGGATGTCTTTGCTGATATCGAAGCCTTTAAACCCTACGCCTCGCAAATAAGAAAGGTGTTTTTAGCGGATGGTGATCCACTAGTGCTTTCAACCAGTAGGCTTGTTCGAATACTTGAGAAATTAACCAAGACATTCCCAAATTTGCGTAGGGTTTCAACCTATGCTTCCCCAAGCAATATTGCCCGCAAATCTTTAGAGGAGCTTAAACTGCTTTGGGAAAAAGGTTTGTCTTTGCTATACGTGGGTATAGAATCTGGAGATAGCGAAGTGCTAAAAGCCATAAGGAAAGGAGAAACTTACCAAACCACCATTGAAGGGCTCAATAAATCGAAAGAGGCGGGAATGGATAGCTCTGTGATGATAATTAACGGAGTGGGAGGAACTGTTTTAACAGAACAACACGCCATTAATTCTGCAAAGGTGCTCAACTTAACCCAACCAAAGTTTGCCTCTACCTTGGTGTTAACTGCACATAAAGGACTAACTCATTATAAAAATAGGTATGATGGGGAGTTTATTGAGTTAAGCACAACGCAATTATTTAAAGAGCTACTCCTTTTTATGAATCACCTAGAGCTTGAAAGCACTATTTTTAGGAGCGACCATGCTTCCAATAGCCTCGTGCTTAAAGGGGTGTTAGGTAAGGATAAACAACTTTTTCTCTCGCAAATTGAAGAGGCGATTAATAACCCCGATGCGATGCACTTAAGAATGAGTAAGTCAGATATTAGGTTTTAGTGTAGTCAAAGTGACTTATTTAACTGATGTTACGCAATCTCATAATTTTTTGTAACGAGCGTTTTTTTGTATATTTCTAATATGATAGACAATATGTTAGACCTCTACACAGATTATTT
>JAMOMJ010000184.1 GCA_027067135.1 Cyclobacteriaceae bacterium | reverse complement strand
AGCAGCCCTTTAACAATATTAAAAACTATGAATCAGGCAGGTTATCAGAAGACGAGAGCAGAATTTATTAGCTACCTAAAATCAAAAGGGTTTACGAGCAAAAGCATCCATAGTAGAATGAATGTGTTTAATCAGTATCTAAAATGGCTTGTAAAAGAGAACCTAGCAGCAGAACAAATTAGCTATAATGATTTATTGCTGTTTATGAAAGGCTGCCAACAAAAAGGGATTAGTCAGCGCACGATCAAACATTATATGATTGTGGTGCGGCACTTCTATGATTACTTATTGAGAGAAGAAATAATTAGTACAAATCCTGCAACTGATATAGAAGTAAAAGGAGCGAAGCGAAAAGTACTTTATCAGATCTTGGAAACCCACGAGTTGCACAAGCTTTACAACAAATACCCTGTTAGCACTATCCAACAGAAACGAGACAAAGTACTGCTAGGCTTATTGGTGTATCAAGGCATCAGAACCGAAGAGCTGGGTAAACTGGAAATCAATGATATTAAGCTGAAAGAAGGTAAAATTGATGTGCTAGGTGGCGTTAGAAGAAATGGAAGAATGATGCAACTGGAAGCGCACCAAGTATTAGAAATGTATGATTACATTTTGCAAGTAAGGCCAGAGCTTGAACAGATGAAACCCAAACGAAAGTATCAAACTCAAACTAAATCAGAGCTGTTATTTATAGGCGAAGGAGGATACAGGTACAGTATTAATAATTTTGTAACTAGAACAATGGTAAGGGCAAGAAAGATTAACGCAGGCGTATTAAATGCCAAGCAGATTAGGGCAAGTGTGATTACCAAATGGCTAAAAATGTACAACCTAAGAGAAGTTCAGTACTTGGCTGGCCACAGATACATAAGCAGCACAGAAAGCTTTTTACAGAATGACATGGAAGGGTTAAAAGAAGAAGTTCAGCAGTTCCATCCTTTGGGTTGAGAGAAGCTAAATAAATGGATAAGAATGGATACAAAACAGATATATCCATAGAATAAGGTGTTTTGATTTTGCAACTATATATAGTTACTTTGCGTTATGTCTAAGAAGGAGAAGCTCATTCAGCGTTTTTTAAGTATGCCATCTGATTTTCATTATGATGAGATGGTAAAGCTTTTAGGGCATTTTGGTTTTACTGAAGTAAAGAAAGGTAAGACATCGGGTTCCAGGGTGAAGTTTGAAAATGAAGAAGGAATACCAATAATACTTCATAAACCACACCCAAGTGGAATAATGAAAAGGTATCAAATGAAGCAAATAAATGAAATTTTAGAGTTATGAAATATCTAACACGCAAAGGTTATGTAGGTAGCATAGAGTATAGCTCAGAAGACAATTTACTCTATGGAAAAGTTTTAGGAATAAGAGGGTTAATCTCTTATGAGGGGGAAACAGGTAAGAGTCTTGAAGAAGATTTTAAAGAAGCTGTTGATATGTATTTGGCTGATTGTGAAGAAGCAGGAAAGACCCCTGAGAAACCCTATAAAGGAAGCTTTAATGTAAGAGTATCTTCTACACTTCATCGTAAGGCTGCACTTTTAGCAATAGAGGCTAAAACCTCTTTAAACAATTTTGTAGCCGAAGCGATTAAATCAAGAGTGAGTAAAGAAGTGGCTTAGTAAAAAATAATACCGTACAAAGAGATGTTTTTGATCGGGCATCGAGCCCTCCAAAAAGCACTTAGGAAAAGCGGTGTGCCACCTTCTGTTCGTCAGCAAAAAATCACGCCAAGCCAAAGCAGCACATTTTTATTTTTCAATTGAAAGAAAATAGGCATAAAAATAAGCTGCTTTGCCCTTCGGGTTGCTGCGCAGCTTGTCATGCTTTTTGCGTTCCTCCTTCAGTTGCCACGGCAGTTCCCGGTATTTTTAGCAGCCTTGAAAAAGAAAGGCAACTAAAAATCCCTTCTCTGCCAGTGTTTTTGCTCACCTGCGGGTCGCTGCGGGCTGCGGGCAAATTACCTACGCCTCCGGCAGGTTGGTTGCCCTTGTGTAAGAACATAGCTGCAAGCGGTCTGCTCGTTCCTCACATCCCAAAGCTTGCACCACCCTTGCTCCATTCGCAGGCGGCTCGCGAAGGCCATCACACAGAGCCAGCCGTTTTAGCTGAAGGCTCTTTTTCCTGAAACCCCACCCACAAATCCAAGGGGTCTTCCACCCCTTCAACCTTGGAACATCCCAATCAATAAAGCAAAATGCCACCACACAAACCCAATGCAATTTTACTTTATTGCTAGGGATGGATTATTACTTGCTTGGTGTATTGCTGTAAACAAGAACAGCACGAAGCTATCAGGGGAAAGTTAACAAAGAGATTAGCTCCGAGCCAGTGGGGTGTAATAAAAAAAATACGATTCTTGACGCTCTGAGCAAATGGTAGCAAGTCAGCACAGAGAACAGGTTTTTATTTTTCAATTGAAAGAAAAAAACCTACCTTGGTGTTAGAAAAAAATGGGTTGCCTTAGACTGACATATGAAGAAAATGAAAACCACTTACAGGTAAGTAGGGAGTTGGAAAGTGAACCTGAAAACTGGCAAGTATGGGTTGCTAAAAACACCTCAAAAGAGACTAAAAGGGTTAGAGTTGGCCGAAATGGGGGTGGTGATCCTCCTTTTAAATTGATATGGAACATAACAGCTGGAGTTCAGTTTGGAGGAAGTACAGAGTTATTTGGTTTTCCTATTGGAGGTATTTTAAATTTGGCTAATATTGAATTGTATACTAATGATCCGATAAAGGGAAATGATGGAAAATTAACAGTACAAAATTATGTGGAATTGCATATATCAGATTATTTTGGTA